>NZ_JAEQCX010000031.1:0-147005 GCF_020738035.1 Microcoleus sp. PH2017_28_MFU_U_A | reverse complement strand
TGACAGTTGACAATCAAAAATCTTCAATCCCCAATCGAAAATCCAAAATCCAAAATCCAAAATCGTTTGACAGTTGACAGTTGACAGTTGACAGTTGACCGCAAGAGGGGGATCTGGCCTCAACGGTAAACGATAGATACAAAAGTTGTTAGGCGATTGTTGACACCTAATGATGCAGCGGGCGTCCGAAACGCCGGTAAGCTTTCGCCAAAACTTGGGATTATTAAATTCTAGGATTCGGACGCGATGGCGTCGAGGGATGGAGAGCCCGGTCATTTAACAATACAGGCTGATTTAGATCAATGTTCACAATCAAATGAAAGCAATGGTATTAACGTCAGAGAAAGGCGATCGCGATGACACCGACTGCGAATTAATTTACGCTCCGGCTTCGATTCAACCTCACGGCATCCTGTTGGTGGTGGAATCTACTGTGTTGAAGATTTTGCAAGTTAGCAATAATACTTTTAAGGCGATCGGCATTTACCCGCAAGAACTTTTGGGCAAGTTTTTACATGGATTTGTCGAGACTGAGGAAATTAAGGCGATTCAAAAAGCTTTATGTGAAAACAGCAATCAAACTAACGATATCAGCTTATCATTCAAAATTCAAAACCGCAAGTCTTTTTTTCATGGGACGCTGTATCAATTAAGTTCGGTATTAATTTTTGAACTAGAGCAGGTTGTTTCCCCAAAAGCGAGCAATTATTTCAATTCTTATCATTTAGTCCAAAAGCCGATCGACAAAATCCACAACACGCCAAACCTGCAATTGCTGTGTCAGACAGTGGTAGAAGAGGTGCGGAGGATGATTGGGTTCGATCGGGCGATCGTCTATCAATTTGATGCCACAGGTGCGGGAAAAGTCGTCGCCGAAGATAAAGCAGAAAATTTGGCTTCTTTATTGGGAATGCACTATCCGGCTGCCGATATTCCCCCGCAGGCTAGAAAGCAGTTCACCATGAATTTAATTCGATTTATTCCCGATATTCACTATCAGGCTGTAGAACTAATTCCTGAGTGCAATCCGCTGACCGGTCGCCCCCTGGATATGGGCTTATCTTTGTTGAGAACAGTTTCGCCTTGCCACGTTCAATATCTCAAGAATATGAACATTGGCGCTAGCATGACCGTGACATTAATCAAAGATCGAAAACTCTGGGGATTGATCGCCTGTCACCACCGAACACCAAAGTATATCAACTACGAAACCAGAACGGCTTGCGAACTGGTAGCAAAGTTTGTAAATCTAGAACTCAGCTACAAACAAGATAGCGAAGACCGGGACTATGCAATTAATTTAAAAGAAATTTGCCATAAATTCATCGCTGAAATTTCTCAATCACACTGCTTTGTAGAAGGTTTACTTAAATCCCGAGATGAATTGCTGGCATTAGTGGGCGCTATCGGTGGAGTTGTCTGTGCTAATGAAAATCTAACAGCCATTGGCACAACCCCAGAATTGGGAGAAATCAGAAACTTAATAGCTTGGATAAAACCTCAAATAAATAATGATGTTTTTTATACAGATTCTCTCTCAAAACTGTATCCGCCATCGGAGAAATTCAAGAAAATTGCTAGCGGTTTGCTGGTGCTTGCCATATCCGAGATGCAAAATTATTACATTTTGTGGTTCCGTCCCGAAGCAATTCAAACTGTCAACTGGGCAGGTAAACCCGACTGGCCAATTGAATTTAAACCGGATGGCACCCCATTGATGTCTCCTCGCACTTCCTTTGAGTTGTGGCAAGAAACTGTGAGGTCAAAATCTTTGCCTTGGCTGCCTTGCGAAATCGAAATTGCCCGAGAACTGCGAGTTGCTATTGCTAGCATTGAGTTGCGGAAAATTAACCAGCAGCTCAACTTAGCTTTGTCGGCTACCAAAATTGGATTTTGGGACTGGGACATACAGAAAAATCGCATGGTTTGGTCGAGGGAACATGAAGAGTTGTTTGGATTGGCGCCTGGAACTTTTGGCGGAACAGATCAAAGTTTTGCAGCTTGCGTTCACCCGGAAGATTTAAAAGCTTTGGAGAATGCTAGGAATCAGGCCCTCGCCGAGCGATCGGATTTCTGTCACGAACACCGCGTGGTTTGGCCCGATGGCAGCATTCACTGGATGGAAGGGAAAGGTAAGTTTTTTTACACCGAAACGGGCGAAGCTGTGCGGATGGTGGGCACAGTTACAGAAATTAGCGATCGCAAAGCTAAAGAATTACAGTTGCGTTTGTTGGAATCAGTCATCACCACGACTAACGACGCGGTGTTAATTACCGAAGCTGAACCGATTGACGAACCGGGCCCGCGAATTCTGTATGTCAACCCAGCTTTCACGCGGATGAGCGGCTATACGCTAGAAGAAGTTGTGGGCAAAACGCCGCGCATCTTGCAAGGAGAAAAAACAAATAGGGCAAGTCTCGATCGCATTCGGAGAGCTTTGGAAACCTGGCAGCCGGTGCGGGTTGACTTGATCAATTACCGCAAAGACGGGACGGAATTTTGGGTAGAATTGAGCATTGTGCCGATCGCAGATGAAACTGGTTGGTTTACCCATTGGGTGGCAGTGCAGCGCGACATTAGCGATCGCAAACAAGCTGAAGCCGCCCTCCAACAGCTCAACGAACTCTTAGAAATGCGAGTTTTGCAGCGCACCAGAGAACTAGAAATTTCTCAAACAGAACTGCGGGAAAGCGAAGCTTTATTTCGTTCTCTGAGCGAGAGTTCTCCTGTCGGCATCTTCAAAATAGATGCTGAGGGGAAATGTACCTATACAAATCCGCGCTGTCAAGCAATTGGTGGCTTCACAGCCGCAGAAGCTTTAGGAGACGGCTGGATGCGATTTGTTCACCCCGAAGATATCAAACTAATTCAGTCTAAGTGGTCGGAATTGCGATCGCCTGGTGAAGAACTTTCCTGCGAATTCCGCCACATCCAGCCAGATGGAACAATCCGGTTTGGTCGGGCAAAAGCAGCTCCGATTTTTGCCGATGGAGGTCAACTAATTGGTTACGTCGGCACAGTCACAGATATCACAGAAAGTCGAGCAATTGAAAAAATGAAAAATGAGTTTATTTCCATTGTGAGCCACGAACTGCGAACGCCGCTGACCTCAATTCGCGGTTCTTTAGGTTTGCTGGCGGCTGGGGTGCTCAAAGATCGACCGGAAACTGCCAAACAGATGTTAGAAATTGCGTCAAGCGATACCGAACGGTTAGTGCGTTTGGTCAACGATATTCTCGATTTAGAGCGACTCGATTCGAGCCAAGTTACCATTGTTAAGCAGTGGTGCGATGTGCAGGTTTTGATGCGGAAGTCTGCGGAAGCTGTGATGTCTGTGGCTGCTGAAAATAAGATTAATTTGTCGATTTTGCCCGCAACGGCACAAATTTGGGCTGACCCGGACAGGATTGTGCAACTGCTGGTAAATTTGTTGAGCAATGCGATTAAATTTTCGGCTCCGGGGTGTACAGTAACTGTCAGGGTTGAAGATTTGGTCGATTCCCTACGGGATAGCTACGCTTCACGGGTTTTATTTGAAGTCAAAGATCGAGGGAGGGGGATTCCTGCTGATAAACTAGAAACTATTTTTGGACGGTTTCAACAGGTCGATGGTTCTGACTCCCGCCAAAAAGGAGGTACGGGTTTGGGTTTGGCTATCTGTCGCAGCATCGTGCAGCAGCACGGAGGCAGAATTTGGGCCGAAAGTGTTGTCTCTGAAGGCACGAGTTTCTATTTCACAGTGCCTGCACCGCCCGAAGGCGAAGGGGAGAAGTTTTGAGATTATTTTCAGTCTTGAACGCACGCACTCTATATAGGGTGGGCACTGCGTATCGGTGTGCATTGCCCACCCTACTAATATCAAATCGCATCGGAATTATTAGCCGAAATGAGGAGACGGCTTGGCCTTAGTCCCTACAATTAATCTGGGGTAGGGACTAAGGCTAAGCCGTCTCCTTTCCTCTATCATGTATGAGCGCAGCCGGAATTGATATAAGTTTTCTTTCAGTTTACGATGATTAATTTAAAATAAGGGTTTTAATTATGTCAGCAAAGCAGATTCTGGTAATCGATGACGAACAAAACCTCTGTAGCGTGATTCAGGCTTGTCTAGAACATTTAGGTGGCTGGAGGGTGCTGATTTCGCCCGAGGCCAGCAAAGGATTGGTTTTAGCTGAAACTCAAGTCCCTGATGCTATTCTACTCGATGTAATGATGCCCGATATGGACGGAGTTACTTTGTTTGGTTTGCTGCAAAAAAATGCGACTACTCGAGAGATTCCGGTGATTTTTCTGACGGCTAAGGTGCAGGCGATGGATTTGAACGAGTTTGCTGATTTGGGGGTAGCAGGGGTGATTGCCAAGCCTTTCGATCCTTTGAGTTTGGCGCAGCAAGTTGCGGGAATTTTGGGTTGGGAAACGTTGCTTTAAGCTGGGGAAAGTTGACTGTTAACTCTCAGCAAAGGAGGACACGGCAATGCCGTTTCTTGCGCCGCAAAATAATCGTAGCACGGGCTCTCTTGCTCTCTTGCCATCGCGCGATCGAGAAATATAACCATCGCAAGCATTTATTGTAGGGACACGGCACTGCCGTGTCCTTTCTGTGGGTAATATTAATTCCGATGCTACGGGATTTGATCTAACGGGGAATTTAAGCCGGATGGCGATCGGAAATCCGGTTTATGGTTCTCAGCCTCTTGCTAAAATCTCGCAATTATCTTGGTGAACCGACTTTCTCCGTCCCGGAAAGTCGAAGTTTTCGGGCTGTTTTCAGAATTTCCTCATTTTTTTGATTTAGCTTTGAGATCGATCGGTGATTGGTTACTTCAAACCCTGATTCCCTAGAAGTTCCAGAGATAACCTCAGGGAGTCGGGGTCTTTTGTTGCCCATAAAGTCGATCGGCTTTATGCGTATTTATACTTAGATTACTGTTGTATAAATTACAGATTGTTGCTCGATCGACCAAATGGTTTAAGCCATACTCCCTAATACAGCGAAGTTGGTAGGGAAAAACCCGGTTTCTGCCTAAGTGTTATAATCCATGCTTTGAGCAAAATATATTGATTTAAAACAATGACGATCTTCATAATTTCCTCATATTTTTTAGATAATGTTTATCCCAGGTTCTTCAAGTGAAGGTCGCACTCTCAGTAGCATCCGGCTGCCAAAAAACAAACCTGTTGTCAGGAGAGTTTGGTGAGTGACGGTACTTTTGATTGAGGAGTGCGACAACACAACCAACCTGAATCAATCAGGGGTTAGGCACTGCATACCAACCAAACTGGGTTTTTCAACCGGAAAAAACTGGTTTCGGTGCAAGTATTCTAAGTGTTGGCAGGAAAAATCAATCAAAAATAAATTAATAACTGAGGATGTGATTCGTGCTGTCGAATAACGTCGAGAAAATAAGTAGGTCATTTTGTCAACAGCCAAACTCGCAATTGCGACGAATAGGCAAAGCGAAGTCTGAGTAAGTTTTTTAAAGAGTGTGGAGATTTCTCAAATGTCATATCAGCTATCTTCTCAAGGTAACAACCAAATCTTGTGCTATTACGCCAATGCTACTAACCAAATTCAGGTTTTGCGGATTGGAAACATTCCTAATTGGTACTTTGAAAGAGTGATGTTTCCGGGGCAGCGAATGATGTTTGAAGCTGCGGCAACAGCAGTATTAGAAATTCATACAGGCGCGGTGGCAAGTGCTATTTTATCGGACAATATTCCCTGCTACGTGCTGCGGGTTATAGAAGAGGTAAGTTCTGAGTTCGATCGGGTTATTCCGGAAGCAAAATATGCGGTATTAGCGCGCTAAAGTTCCGGAGAAATGAGACGAACTGGATCGGGGGCAACAAATATCTAAGTTCAGTAGTATTTGGGAAATTGGGAAAATGCAGAAAAATCTTGTCAATATCACCTTGGGCGTAGTCACAGAGGAAGTAGAAATTATCTTGGGGTCTTATCCCAACCATCCCCACCAACAGGTTTTTTCACACTCGGGCTTGCGGCAGGATTTAATTGCTTACGTGCTGAGCAGAGTTCCTAATAAATATACTGCGATCGACTCCGGCGAGTCAGCGAACCAAAAAGTTCAGGTTCGCTGTTCTTCAGAACAGTTGCTACAGATAGAAAATTTGATTCATACTGGCATTCGCGACTTACTGCACAGCTATCAGAAGGTAGATTATCGCGTTCGGGAAGAAGTTAAATTCGATTCTAGAGTTGGTAGTTGGTTTAGATAGTTTTCGGTAATTGAGGGAGATGCCGAGATCCTCGGCACTCTCGATCGCCCGATCGAGCTAAAATTGTCTGTACGCAGAGCTTGCATTCAACACTTTTGGTAATCGCGGCAGCCCTCGCAGGGGCCATTGGGGTTGACAGCACAGCGCAGAATTTCCGATCGAGCGTTAAAGTGGCAGCTAGCAACTCCGATAACCCAGATGCCGCTGACAAATGTTCTTTCCGTCGGCGGTGCGGCAGACTGCACGTACAAGGCAATTTTTTGCAGTTGGTAGCGCCCGGATTTGAGTTGATAGCGGTGGTGGCGTTCCAAGACAGCGTAGGTTTTTCCCTCTAAATCCAGATAGTTCCCCGGTTGTGGCGTCCAATCCAGCCGAATGTTCCCTAGGGATTGGCGGGAGTGAGAGAGAATCACTTCTACTGGTAAAGTATTTTGTTCCATGTGCGGTGCGACAAGCGAGTACAAGCTGATGGTATCGCAATCTCCGTGTTTGTAGTGAGGACTTCAGTCCTCTGATCTTATGAGGACTAAAGTCCTCACTACGAACCTTTAATGGCCTTTTATACCATCAAAATTCCCAAAAATAAGTCATTCCTTCCAGGATTCCCCCAGCGCAAGCAGAGCCAGCTAAATAATGATTTTCAGTACCATATTCGCGATGCCATGCTAAGAGTTCTGACATAGCATTAGCAACGATTATTCCCCGAACATCCTGTTCAAACATACTAATATCATTGCCAGAATCGCCGCAAACTAATGTTGCGTTCGATGGAATTTGGAGGCGCTGTTGTAAATAAGTTAGGGCATTGCCTTTATTGCTAGTTTTTGGTAAGATATCTAGATCGCGATTGCTGCTAAAAATGATTTGAGCGGCTAGTCCCGATGCGGTTAATTTTTGCTGCAATTCCTGGAGAATCGAGCTGTTGTCTGCTTCTGGTTCCAGACAATAACTGATTTTCCAAGGATTTTGTTCTGTTAGGGATTGGGGTTTAAGCTGCTTAAACTGTTGAGCTAAAGAGGCGATCGCAATTTTATCCCAGTTTTGAGAAATATATTCCGCCCAATCTAAATCGAGGGTGGCATTTTGGTAAATCTCGCTGCCTACACCTGCGATCGTATAGTCGGGGGCTAGCAGTTGCTTTTGGGAAATTAACTCGCAGGTTGAAGCATGGGAACGCCCGGTAGCGTAAACTAAACAAATTTGCGATCGCTTTGATCGCAAGTGCTGGTTTAAAAGTTGAGTTGCTTCGTCATCTCCGACTAATGTGTTGTCTAAATCTGTCACTAATAAGAATTTCATTTTGATAATTGGGAATTGTTCAGTTGACAGTTGACAGTTGACAGTTGACAGTTGACAGTTGATAGTTGACCGATTGAGGACACTTGACAAAGGAAGTCCGAGGATTGGACTAATGAATAGTCTGATTTTAATTTCTCCCGATCGGGCGGGCGGGCTTTCAACCAATTGTTTCTGGTAATTCCTTAATTACAAGACTTAATTACAAGAATAAAATTATCTTAGTTTTTGTGATCTTTTGTTGGTTTGTGGTGCGACAGGGGGCGTCAAGCTGCCACAATGGATTAGGTTCAGGATAACTCAAGTCCAGAAGTTGCGCTAGCGAGGGAGTCTGTCAGACGAAAGGCTGATGGGGGTTGAGGTGGAAGTGTCGCAGCTATCGGGGAGAAGGGCTGGCGGATTGATTGAATTGTCGATCGAGCTTTATGACAAGATACAGCACGCGGGCGATCGCAGCAACAGCCCCAAAAGTAAGGGGGCAATTCGTAAATTGCCCCCAAATGAGTTAGAAATTACAAACTTTCCTCAGTCTGAAAAAGCTACTGAAGTCGGTACAGTCCCGAAACTAGCAGCCAGACTGACACCTCTGATCTCCTTAGTATACAACAAGACGCGACAGAAGTCATAGGATTTGAGATTTTAGATTTGGGAATGACTGATATGGTGTCCGCTGGATTAACCGGACTACGAAAGGTTTGTAGTGCGGACTTCAGTCCGTAAAATGCTGCGGACTGAAGTCCGCACTACAAACCATTTTTGTTATGGTAATCGACCGGACATGATATGATTAGTATCTGTAGGTTGCGTCGCAGAAATATCGTACCAAAAAAAGAGCGAAAATCGAGCGACGCCAAGCACGAAAATATTTGAGAAAACAACGATTTTTTATTTTTTGGGTGCATCTCAATGCAAGCAAATATATCCGTAGGGGCGAAGCATGACCGTAGAAAATATGGGATTATAACTAATAACTTATATGCGGTCATGCTTCGCCCTCTTCAAAAACCAGATGCACCCGATTTTTTCTTGCTTGGTATTAGATCGAATATGGTACAAGGTGGAAGAAACGAGCTTAGGATCGCATATTAAATAATTTACACTCTTGAAAGTGGGATGGGCGTCCCGCCCGTACACAAAGGACGGGGGGGACGCCCATCCCACAAGAACAATAAAGATTATAAGTTATTTAATTCTCATTTCTTATTGAATTGGAAGTTCGATGATAAACTCAGTGCCTTTCCCCGGTTCCGAGAGGCACTGCAATTTACCTTTGTGTTTTTCAACCACAATTTGATGCGAAATTGACAAACCCAAACCAGTGCCTTTACCTACGGGCTTTGTGGTAAAAAATGGGTCAAATAAACGCACGATATTATCTTGGGGAATTCCCGGGCCGTTGTCTGAGATGCGAATATAAATTCTATTGTTATCAATCATTTCAGTTTTGATTGTGATTGCTGGAAAACTTGAATTGGGGGTATTTGTGGCTGGGCTGCTGCTTTCTTCTAAAGCGTCGATTGCATTTGCCAAGATATTCATAAATACCTGATTGAGCTGTCCGGGATGACATGGTATTTTTGGCAGTTCTCCGTATTCTTTAATTACTTCAATTCCCTGCCAGTGTGCCTTGGCTTTTAGCCTGCTGTTCAACATTAACAAGGTACTTTCTAAACCTTCGTGAAGGTCGGCAGGCTTGAATTTAGCTTCGTCTGCCCGGGAAAAATTGCGGAGAGTTTGAATGATTTCTACAATTCGATCGCATCCTGTGTGCATCGAATTTAGCAATTTGGGCAGGTCTTCTGCTAAAAATTCTAAGTCTATATCTTCAGCTTGTTTCTGAATTTTGGCTGGGGGATTCGGCAATTCTTCTCGATACATCTGCACGATGTCTAGCAAGTCGAGAACGTAGCCGCGGACGTGGCAGAGATTGCCGGCGACAAAGCCAACTGGGTTGTTAATTTCGTGGGCAATTCCTGCTAGCACTTGCCCGAGGGAAGACATTTTTTCGGTTTGGACTAATTGCATTTGAGTTTGTTGCAATTCGCGCAAAGCTGTTTGCAATTCCTGGGATTTTTGTCGATCGCGATCGGCAGCAGCAGCCCGTTCTTCCTCAACTCCGATCGCCCCAGCGATAATTCCGATCAGCTTGCAGTCGGCTTCTGTGGGTGCGATCGACTCGGTGTAGACTACGCACACGGCACCCACGTAATTCTCACCCAGCCTGACTGCTTGTCCCAGATAGCTTTTGAGTTGGTAGCGGATGACAGCGGGATCGATTTCGCCGTAGATCGTGTTCTGCAAGTCAGGAATCGCCACAGCCCGATCGCTGGCTTGGTGGCAGACATCGGTGCAGACATGGCCTTCGGCGCGATCGACCTCTGGGTAATCGGGCGGCGCTTGCCAAGTCGCGATCGCGCGCAGCAGCCCGCCTCCGACGTGGCTGTAGATGGCGCTGCTGCCGCCCAAAAGCTCGCCGGCTAAGGATGTCAGGCGCTGAATGTTCAAGCCCGCGTCGGTGGTGAATCCCAAAAAGCACTCGTTGATTTTGCTGAGGCGGTACTCTGCTTGTCTGCGCGCCGTCATGTCGCGGGAGTTGATCGCAATTCCGTTCACAGCGGGGTCTGCTAGCAAGTTGATGCCGACTCCTTCGAGAAAACACCAAGAACCGTCAGGGCGCCGGAACCGACCTTTGAGGGCGATCGGATCGCCGGGATTTGCGAGCAGTTTTTCGCCGTCGGAAATCGCTGAGGGCAGGTCGTCAGGGTGAATGAAATCGAGGGCAATTTGACCGATGAGTTCCTCTGGTTCGTAGTCCAAGACTGTTTCTACAGAAGGGCTTTCGTAAACAATGCGACCGCAGCCGTCGAGAATGGTAATGATGTCGGAACTGTTGAGAATTAGCGATCGCCACTTAGCTTCATTTTGCAGTAAAGCTGATTCGGCAAGTTTGCGATCGGTAATATCCTCTACCATTTCCAAAATAAACTGTGGCGTTTCGTGACTGCTGTGGATGACAGAGGCGCTGAGGCGTCCCCACCTGATGCTGCCGTCTAGGCGGAGGTAGCGCTTCTCGATTTGGTAAGCTTCGCGCGATCCTGAGACCAACTGTTGGCGCAAGTGGCGATCGGACTTTGCGTCTTCCGGATGCGCCCAGTCGTCGATGCCGGCGCCGCGCAGTTGGGCTTCCGATCGCCCCAGCATAGCTTGAAATGCCGGATTAGTCGCGATCGCCACGCCTTCGAGGGTAGCCACTGTCATGCCGATCGCAGCGCGTTCAAAAATTGCCCGAAACCGCTGTTCGCTGTCCCGCAAAGCTGCCTCTGCTTCGACTTCCTGAGTGATGTCCCGCCCCGCCACTGCCATGCCTTTGCGGGAACCGTCGGGGTTAAACAGCGGCACTTTCCGCACTTCAAACCAATTGCTGCCGCCTGTAGGTAAGGAGACAACTTGGCGGGTGCAAGTCAGAGTACCGGCTTCCCAGGTAGTTTCCTCGGTTTCTTGCCAAGTTAGCAGGATTTCTCTGACTCTCGGATCGGCAGTAGCAGCAAGTTCGGCGGTAGTTTTGCCCTGGTAGTCTGAGGTATCGAGGCCCAAAAGTTGGAGGGCGCAGTCGTTAGCAATCAGCCAGCGCCCCTCGCTGTCTGTGAGGTTGACTGCGTCGGGTACGGCATCGATCGCGGTTTTCAGCCAATATTCTCGATCGCCCAGGGCTGCTTCAGCGCGCTTGCGATCGGCGATTTCGGCGACGGTTCCCTCGTAGTAAAGGAGTTCGCCGTTTTCGCCCTCAACTTCGCGCACGTTTTCCGAGATCCAGGTAGTGCTGCCGTCCCGGCGGAGTATGCAGGACTCAAACTCTTTCAGGGAGCCTTTTTTGGTAATAGTAGCGACGAATTGGGCGCGGCGGGTGCGATCGACATAAATGTTTGTTGCCGAACATTTTGCGATCAGTTCTGATGGAGAATCGTAGCCGTAGATGCGGGCGAGTGCCGGGTTGGCGCTGAGGTAGCGCCCGTCTGGGGCGATTTGAAATATGCCTTCGGTGGCGTTTTCAAAGATGCTGCGGTATTTTGCCTCGGCTTGTTTGAGGGCTTCTTCTGCTTGAATGCGATCGGTGATCTCAGCTTGGACGCCGATGAAGTGGGTAACGGTGCCGCTGCTATCGCGCACCGGTGAGATGGTGAGTTCGTTCCAGAAGGGCGTGCCGTCTTTGCGGTAGTTTTTGAGAACTACTTTGCAGTCGTGTTGTTCTCGCAGGGCTGCGCGGATGCGATCGACGGCTGCGCGATCGGTATCCGGGCCTTGCAGGAAACGGCAGTTGTGTCCGATGATTTCGCTGCGATCGTAGCCTGTAATCTTCTCGAAGGCTGGGTTGCAGTAGACGATTGGGTTGTCCGGCAGCGTAGCGTCCGCGATCGCGATGCCGTTGCTGGTAGCTGCCAGGGCGCGATCGTACAGCCTCCATACTTCTTCTATTAAATTCGGTGCATTGGGGCCGGTACGATTCGGCGATAGATTGTCAAAAGGAATACTTATATCGATCTGCATAAGTTTTTATAGATTGAGTTTATTATCGATCGCGATCGGCAGCATACCCTGCAATTTTAACAAAAATTTCCTATTTTCTTATATAGCCTTTCTCAAAAAGATGAGGTATGACTGACAGCTTATATAACCCTTAAATTAAGAGGGCCCTCTTCCCAACAACGTCCGCGAATATGAGAGCTAGATCCACTATATGTCGAAGTTAGAAAATCATCCTCCAAAATTTATGCATTAAATTATACCAACAATAAATCAGTGTGCCGGGTTTTTCTTGCCTTCTACCTTGTAATTTTTGCATTCAAACGACTCTTACCCGTTAACTTATAATAGTTGTTGTCGCGCCTTCTCTATCTCTGGTATAGTTTATACCATTTGAGATTTTAGACTTTAGATTGGGACTTGCTGATGAATCTCGCAGTTGGGAGTTTACCTACAGTTGCATTCATTTTTAAAACTAATATTAATTAACAGCGTTTAGTCGGCTTACTGCTGCCGGCAATAAAGTTTTACCTCTAGAGCCAAAATAGAAACTCTAGCTCTAGTGAAATGTTTTTAATCAAATCTTTTTTAGTTGTTAAACGATCCAAACTATTCTGAAAAAAAACCGAGTCAAGATTAATTTTGAACGATCGCAGCCAGTTCGGAAATATCATCGATCGCAAAAGTCGGTGCTAGGGCCAGACACTCAGCGCGATCGCCATATCCGTAAGCCGCCCAACAAACATCTATCCCAGCATTTTTAGCAAACAGCAAATCAACCGCTGTATCGCCAACCATTAACACTTGACTGTTATCCAAATCCGGGAACAGCGGTTTAATTATCGAATGAAAAACACTTGGATTGGGTTTTTGAATAATTTGTCCGTCATCACCTAAAATCAAATCAAAAAAACCGTTAATTCTCAACTTTTCCAGGAACAGATTTACAAAACTCAGGTGTTTGTTGCTGAAAACTATCAAGCTCAATCCCGACTTGCTCGCCAACTGCAAAATTTGCTTGGTACCAGGAAATAAATCGAGCTGCTTTTCACCTTCAGTCCGATAATAAGAGCGGTAAGTTTCAACCCATTCGGGAATTGCGCTTTCCTCGATCGCCGGATGAAGCATTTTAAAAGTATTTGGTAAATTAATGCCGATCGTCCCTTGAATTATATCTGCCTCAGGCGGTGTATTACCAAAACTTTCAAAAGTTTTTGTAATACAAGATACAATAGCCTTGTGAGTAATTGCCAAAGTGCCGTCGAAGTCGAAAATGATTAACTTGTACTGACTCATATTCTTGAAAAGTTCCTAGAGATCAGCCTGAGACTAACCATGATATAATAGCACTGTCAATCTCGAACTGACTAAGAATTAAGTATAGCGGTTCTCAATTAAGTGATGTGTGCTGGCAAGCAATTCCCAATTATTCCCAATTCCCAATTCCCAATTCCCAATTCCCAATTCCCAATTCCCAATTCCCAATTCCCAATTCCCAATTCCCAATTCCCAATTCCCAATTCCCAACTTTTAGTGACTGCCGATAATCTTTCAACATTCAAGAGGTCAAGATGAATGTCACCGAAAAACCCGAATTTTTAGCAACAGACTTTCCAGACCACACTCAATTACCAGACTCCGACGGTACTTTTGTGAAAAACTTTCAAGAACACCCTCAAAGCATCCTCTTAACAACATCAATTAGACCTATTCTAGACCAAGTTCATCCCGACGGACAATACTGCATCGGTCAAGATTCAGGTATTTACTGGCGAGTAGCGCAACCCCCGGAACCGCCCGAAAAAGGAGCCGAAGCACCAGATTGGTTTTACGTGCCCGACGTGCCGCCAACTCTCGACGGAAATATGCGGCGTTCCTATGTGATGTGGAAAGAATTAATGCCGCCGTTAATTATACTAGAATTTGTTTCGGGAGATGGCAGCGAAGAAAGAGATAAAACTCCCAAAAAGGGGAAATTCTGGATTTACGAACGGATTATTAGACCTGCTTTTTACGGAATTTATGAAGTCAAAAAAGCCAAAATAGAATGCTATCATTTGGTAGAAGATAGATTTGAGTTAATGTCAGAAAATCAGCGCGGACATTACCAAATCGAGCCAATGGGATTGGAATTGGGCATTTGGCAAGGAGTTTATCAGGGCGTAGAACTGCCTTGGCTGCGCTGGTGGGATGCTGAGGGGAATTTGCTGCTGGCCGCTGATGAACGGGCAGAACAAGCCGAATTAGCAGCAGAACAAGAACGACAAAGGCGCATAGAAGCTGAGTTGCGAATTCAAGCTTTGGAAGCGCGTTTGCGAGAGTTAGAAGGCAGCTAATAGGTAGCCAGAAACCGGGTTTTTCCGCCAAAATATTCGCAAAAAATCCTCAATCTCCCAAAAACCCGGTTTTTAAAATCAGACTATTCATTACTCCAATCCTCGGACTTAAGGGTAGAGGTCGCTCTCAAACTGTCAACTGTCAACTGTCAACTGTCAACTGTCAACTGTTGAAGCAGCGGTGACGAGAAACCGGGTTTTTTCGCCCAAGTATTCGATTCAAACCCTCAATCTCGCCAAAAACCCGGTTTCTTGATTGGCAGCTACCAGCCCCAAAAACAAGATTGACATCGGTTCTAATCCAGAATTTGCGTATATTAATTGATTAGTAAAGTATTGCATCACTTTTGTGTAAGTCCTATGGCACTAATTGTTCAGAAATATGGTGGAACATCGGTTGGTACAGTCGATCGCATTTTAGAAGTAGCCCGACGAGTAGTCAAAACAGTACAGCTTGGAAACTCCCTCGTCGTCGTACTTTCAGCAATGGGGAAAACCACCGACGGTTTAGTGAAACTCGCTAAGGAAATTTCCCCAAATCCCAACAAACGGGAAATGGATATGTTGCTTTCCACTGGGGAACAAGTATCGATCGCACTTTTGAGTATGGCATTGCAGGAAATGGGACAGCCCGCCATTTCCCTCACCGGCGCCCAAGTCGGGATTGTCACCGAAGCCGCCCACACCCGCGCCCGGATTTTGCGAATCGATCCGGCGCGCATGGAAACCCAGTTAAATAGCGGAAAAGTTGTCGTCGTTGCCGGTTTTCAAGGCATCGCCGACGCCGGAGAATTGGAAATCACCACCTTGGGGCGCGGCGGTTCCGATACCACAGCAGTAGCCCTCGCCGCAGCGCTGCGGGCCGACAGATGCGAAATTTATACCGACGTGCCCGGAATTCTAACTACAGATCCGCGCTTGGTAGCCGACGCGCAATTGATGGATGAGATCACCTGCGACGAAATGCTGGAATTGGCGAGTTTGGGTGCAAAAGTCCTGCATCCGCGCGCCGTCGAGATTGCCAAAAATTACGGCGTGCCGCTGATCGTGCTTTCTAGCTGGAGTGACGCCCCCGGTACGCGGGTGGTGTCGCCTCCCCCCCAACCCCGGCCTTTGGAGGGCTTGGAGCTCGCAAAAGCGGTCGATGCGGTGGAATTTGACTTGGATCAGGCGGGGGTGTCGCTGTTGCGTTTGCCCGATCGCCCGGGAGTAGCAGCGCGGTTGTTTGGTGCGATCGCGCAGCAAAATCTCGATGTAGACTTAATTATCCAATCAATTCACGAAGGAAATACGAACGATATCGCCTTTACAGTCAGGCGAAATTCGCTGAATCAAGCTGTCGCGGTTGCAGATGCAATTGTCCCCGCCTTGGGTAAGAATTCTCGCCCAGAATTGGGGGAACCCGAAGTGAAAGCAGAGGAACGACCCATAGCTAAAGTTAGCATTGCGGGTGCGGGAATGATCGGGCGGCCGAGGGTAGCAGCCGAGATGTTTAAGACTTTGGCGGATGCGGGAATTAACATTCAGATGATTTCCACTTCCGAGGTCAAAGTTAGTTGTACGATCGATGCTACGGATTGCGATCGGGCAGTTGCCGAACTCTGCAAAGCATTTGATGTCGCCAACTCCCCTGTCGGGCTGCATTCCTCATCGAACAAACCGCCCGCAGTCAGGGCTGTAGCGTTGGATCTCAATCAAGCGCGTCTGGCAATTCGCCAATTACCCGATCGCCCTGGAGTAGCAGCAAAACTGTTCGGACTGTTAGCCGAAGAAAATATCAGCGTAGATACAATCATTCAATCGCAACGCTGCCACAATATCGACGGCATCTTAACCCGCGATATTGCATTTACCGTAGCACAAATTGACGCCGAATCTGCGAAAACAGTCTTGGAAAAATCAGCAGTTGAATTCGGCTGGGGCGAAGTCGCAGTCGATACAGAAATCGCCAAAGTTAGCGTAGTAGGTTCCGGGATGGTAGCGCATCCGGGAGTAGCGGCAAAGATGTTTGAAGCGCTTTCGCAGCACAAAATCAACATTCAAATGATTGCGACTTCTGAGATTAAGATTAGCTGCGTTGTGGATGAGGCGCAGGGTGTCACAGCTTTGAAAGCAATTCACGCCGCGTTTGAGCTTTCGGGGAGTGAAAGAATCCAAGTTCCCGCCTGATAAAGGTTCGGACTCAGGACTTTAGTCCTTTCTTACAGGTTTGTAGTAAGGACTTCAGTCCTAATTTATTATGAACTAGCAACAAAAGTTCTTACTGCAAATTCCCGAGCATTAAACTGTGTTAGGATCGAATTGGCGATCGACTAAAAGGAATTTAATCTTATGACAGTAGCTAACGAAAAAATTACTGATACCAGCAGCAATAGCGGTTTATCGAATTTTCGCATCACTGTTGAAGGTCTGCTAGAACTTTTAGATTTAGAAGAAGAGGATGAGTACGGAATTTTAAGACCAACTGAATATGCTTTCAGGACAGCGATGAAATTAATTGCTGAAGCCTATGATAGTATGGGGAACAGTTTTCCTAAATGCTCGATTGGTACAGATGACCAAGGTAGTATTAGACTGGCTTGGCAAAATAGAAATGCTGATTGTAGAGTCAGGTTATTCTGCCCATCTAATGCCGAGGGGAAAGCTTACATTTATCATCAGAAGAATCAGGAATATAAATCGGAAGATCTCATTTCCGCGTCAACGTTAGTTCATTGGCTAGAGTGGTTTAACCAGGTATGACTGATAAATTTTAGAGGAGTCACTCAGATGCAGTCTTAAATATGTAATGAAGTGCTATAATAATTATTGTTCGTGGATAAAATTTATCCAATTTGTTCTGCGAATGACATTTTTATGACTAAATACTTATGACTACAAACTATGAATTCGATTCTTTAGCTGACAGTGCTATTGTCTATAGAGCTTTACTTCGGAGACAATGGATTGATGAAACCAGCGATATAGTTTTACTTTTCGCTTATTTACTTCGACCCAATGAGCCTGGTTTATCGGTAACAATTGCCAGTGTTTGTTCACCCGAACAATGTGCAGCAAAATTCAGAAATTGTTACGGAGTTGCTAGTCTGCAAGTAGGACAAATTCGTGAATTAGGTTTAGATGCAGTACCTGATTCAGCATCCCACGCTCAGATTGTCGGTTTACCTTATGTGACAGATGACCGAGACAGGGCTGAAAGATTAGCTGATTTGTTAGCAGAGCGATCGAGAATTGTATGGACACCTTCGCAAACATAGCTGAGCAAGTTTGCAAATTAAATCCGGGTTAAAAACCCCTGATAATACTCGGCGGTTTCAACCGTCGAGTATTTCTTTCGCGATCGCCTCCACCACCGGCACGCAAACCGAATTTCCAATTTGCTTGTAACTTTCCCCCGCACTCGGATAACTCTTAAAATCTTCAGGAAAACCCATCAGACGGTAGCATTCCTTCAGCGTCAGCTTTCGCACCAAATCTCGATCGCGAAAATAGATAAAAAACCTGCCCGATGTTTCTTGCGAAGGAATTGTCGGATGCACGCCATCCACCGAATAAATGCGATTCGGCTGTCTGTGAACTCTCGATAAATGTTCTGTATTCGGCCTGACGCCAGTTTTCCAAGTACCTTTATTCCTATAGCCTACAAATAACAATCCCGAATCCTGCTTTCTCGGATATTCAATTAAAGTATACTCGGATTTGTCCAATATTTCAAAATCTCCTGTCTCGTCTAGAAATTCCCTGAGTTTTGGCGGAAACTTGGTTTTAAGTCGAAAAAAATTGAATTCTTTACCCTTAGTTGCAATAATGAATATTCGTTCGCGATGTTGAGGAATGCCAAAGTCTTTAGCATTTAGAATTTGATGATTTACGCTGTATCCCAAATCTTCAAGGCTGGCAATAATTACTTTTAAGGTATTTCCCTTGTTGTGATGGATTAAATGCTTGACATTTTCCAGAACAACTACTTGAGGTTGCTTTACTTTAATAATTTTACAAATCTCGAAAAACAGCGTCCCTCTAGTATCTTCAAAACCCAGCTTTTTGCCGCAGATGCTAAAAGGTTGGCACGGAAACCCAGCTACTAAAACATCAAAGTCTGCCAACTCGGCTGGATTGATGTTACTGATGTCTGGAAAAGGCAATTCTCCGAAATTATCTGCGTACACTTCCCGGCATTTGCTGTTAATTTCGCAGGAAAAAACACATTCAAAGCCCATTTTTTCAAAACCTTGTCTGAAACCTCCTATGCCTGAAAATAAGTCTATAAATTTCATCTATAATTTAACGTAAAACATTACTAAATCTAATAATAACAGATTTTGTTCCTCTCTCTTCTTCCACTCTGCGCTCTCTGCGCTCTCTGTGGTTCAAAAAACTAATCTAAACAAAAACCGACATCCCACAGGGAATTGCCGTGTATGCAGATATCGGGTAGAATGTCGATCGCCCAAAAAACTCCCAAACTTGTCCCGCAGCCCACTAAACTAGAAATAGCAGAACCAAATACAGCCATTATCTACTTCCTTTCACCAACCATGAGTCAAACCTTGGAAAACCTCACCGCCATCGACGACAAGCTGTCCAAACGCCACATCGACCTCGATCCGGGCGGCTACTTCATCATTTACATCGATCGCGAAACCAGCCTAATTTGCGCCAAACACTTCACCAACATTATCGACGATCGCGGCCTCGCCGTCGATCCCGAAACCGGCAAACCCATCCCCGCCCGCGGCAAAGTAGAACGCACTCAGTGCACGCTTTTTAGCGGCAGAACCGCCAAAGAACTTTGCGTCAAAATCCTAGAAGAAACCCGCCCCAGCCCGGTGACAATGTTCGATCACGCGGCTTATCTGGGACGGGAATTTGTGCGGGCAGAACTTGCTTTGTTGAGCGATCGAGAATACGTTCAAGATTAGTCCCAGCGTCAACTGTCAACTGTCAACTGTCAACTGTCAACTGTTCAAGAAAAACCTTGGTACCAGAAATAAGTCACCATCGGAATCACTGTCGCCAACACCAACAGCACAACCACAACAACTGTGGCATTACCTTGGTCTGTTTCTTCAGCTTTTTTAAACGTGCCTTCAACTTGAATGTTATCAACAACTTTAGGCGCGCCCGGATCTGGTTCGCCGGACATCACAGTCGCAATCCGGGAACTAGCTTCGGAAAATGCCTCGTTGTATTTATTACCTTCTCGCAGCGGCACTTGCACAGTTTCCCCAGCTACACTCTGGGCAATTTCATCGCTTAGCAGTGACTTTACCCCTTCGCCGGTGCGAATTCCCGCGCTGTTGGTAACAGTGTCGAGAACGAGTAAAATTTGGTTATCCTGGTCTTCTTTTGCGGGAAACCACTGTTCAAACAGTTGGTCGGTGAAAGTCGCAGCCGTTTCGCCGTAGTCTAGGCGGTGGATAGTGACAAACCTGACTTGTTTTCCTGTTTTCTGTTCCAGGGTGTCGAGCACGCTGCTGACGTTGCTTTCGGTACTCCGGCTGAGTACGTCGCCTTTGTCCCACACCCAAGTTCGATCGCCCGCCGACAACACTGGCATTTCGTAAACGCCCGTCGCCAATGCCGGCAATACCGCTATCTGGGATGCGATCAGGACGATCGCGATCGTCACAGCCGCTTGTTGGAGATAATTTCTCCAGTTAAATAATTGCTCTAGTCTAGTCATCAGAAAAATGGGTTTGAAACCCCGTCCTTTCAGGACGGCTTTACATTTGTTGTTACTACCGCCTTGGAGTCGCAAGAGTTCGGTGTGATGAAAGTGTTGCACTTTCAACGGGACAATTACCGTTTCAAATTTTGCGACCCTGTACGCATAGTGTTTGCTACCGAAAAGTTGCGGTAAGCCCTATTTCTAGGTGTATATTTCCCTTCGCCACTGACTGCCAAAGTGGTTAAAAACGCTGCGGTGGCATTCTTAACGTTTTGCGGGATACCACTCCCAGACAGTTCAGTTTGTCTTAAAGACGTAGGCTAGACACTGGTTTAGTCCTGAATTTGTGAAGGTGGTGAGCCTTCCTCTTTCAAGCCCCATGCCTTTGGGCTGGGGTCAATGACGAGGTTAACCGTAACACTGACTTTTTTCCAAAAATACTATAGAACCCCCTGTAAAATTCATTTTACACGGTGCAATATTTATAATTAGGTCGTCAGTCCAACTCCCCGCCGGATTATTTTACGATTTTAAGTATGGAACCAGCAGACACTTATAAAGGTTGGATTCTTCAATCCCAGAAAGTATTCTACGTCGAAGTTTGGGATAGCTGCGGCAACCGCCACGTCGCCGTCCAAAATGCCAAAACTGAAGAGGAAGCTTTGGAATTGGCCAAAAAGTGGATTGACAACTATGAGTCTAAACCCGGAAGAATGCCGATCGACGTACCGCATCCTTTCGGGGATGCGATCGATATGCCATTTTAATTCAGTTGACAGTTGACAGTTGACAGTTGACAGTTAGGAAAATGTGTTACGAAATTCCTCGCAATTTTTTAGTATTTTCTACCAAACTCATAGCAAATTCATCGAACCTTTGAGACAGTTTTTCATCCAACAATTTACCATCAGGACTAAAAGCTTTCCAAGCTTGTCCGATCGCAATTTGTTCGGGAATTACCCAAGCGTGTACCCATCTCAGAATCGTTCGCAAATCGTTAAGGGCGTTGTTGTTGACTTGTCCTCCCAACACGCTGATTGCACCCGCAACTTTCCCGTCCAAATGCTCGAAACTCATCAAATCCAGGGCATTCTTGAGAACACCGCTAACGCTACC
Organism: Microcoleus sp. PH2017_28_MFU_U_A; assembly: GCF_020738035.1. Classification (NCBI taxonomy): domain Bacteria; kingdom Bacillati; phylum Cyanobacteriota; class Cyanophyceae; order Oscillatoriales; family Microcoleaceae; genus Microcoleus; species Microcoleus sp. PH2017_28_MFU_U_A. The sequence goes on along the minus strand of NZ_JAEQCX010000031.1, from coordinate 125,828 downwards.
GTGATACTCCGGCGTTGCCAAAATTAAACCGTCGGCTTGGCGTACCGCATTCCGCAGCTTTTCCACATCCGGGTAATCGTGATAATCATTCTCGCCATTGCAGAATGGCAGATCGAGCGATCGCAAATCGAATATTTCAACTTCTGCGCCCAGGGCCTGCATCCGTCCTGCTGCTACCGTCAGCGCTAACTGGCTGTAGGAGCCAGCCCGCAAACTTCCACCAATGCCGACAATCTTTACCATAGGAGTTGAAAAACAATAACTGCTTGACTAAGACGTACTCATTACGACTATGATTAGTCTAACAAGTGCGATCGGCAAATGTCAATCGATTTTAGATTTGGGATTTGACGTGGCCGAGAAACCGGGTTTTTGCCAAGATTCTTGGTGAAAGCCACAGATTTGGTAAAAAACCCGGTTTCTGAGTCGCAGAGAGTGGGAGGGGCCGAGAAACCGGGTTTTTGCCAAAATTCTTGGTGAGAGCCGACAGATTTGGTAAAAAACCCGGTTTCTGAGTCGCAGTGCGTAAATTCAGTTGACAGTTGACAGTTGACAGTTAAGAGCGACCTCTACCTGGAAGTCCGAGGATTGGAGTAATGAATAGTCGGATTTTAATTTCTCCCGCTCAAGGTTCCGGCTTTAAACGAATTCTTTCTGGTAAGTTCAGTGGAGGGACAGAGAAACCGGGTTTTTGCCAAAATTCTTGGTGAAAGCCCCTGATGCCGCGAAAAAACCCGGTTTCTGAGTCGCAGTGGGTTCAAAATCCTGCATCTTCAGGTACCTATTGAGATGTCATCGACAGATAAACCCATTGAACACCCGGCATCTTGTTAAAATAAACGAACGTAGCAAACCACAAGCGGTCAATCTTGGCAGTATTCCACCTTGGGCAAAAAGTAATATGAAAAATTCTTGGAAACACGCATGGCTGGGACATCTAGCTGAAAACAAAGACAAATCGAGCCAGCAGAATCCTAAAAAATCAATTCCAGGACGAAATCTTTGGCGCATCCTGGGTAGTTTGGTGATTTCTCAAGGAATATTGCTCTCTACCCCGGTGTTTGCCGACAGCGCGCCAAACAACACGATGAGTTACAGCCAACTCATCGACAACATAGAAAAAGGACAAGTCAGTAAAGTCGAAATAGATGAAATCCAAAGAACTGCCAAAGTTAGGCTAAAAGATCAAAAAAGCGATCAGGCGCAAATTGTTACTCTCTTCGACTACAACAACCGAGAACTCTACTCGCAAATCCGCGCCAAAAAGATCGACTTTGAAGTCAAACAAACAGCCGACAACGCGGCCGCAGTTAGTTTAGTAGTAAACTTGCTGGTAATTTTTGCAGTGTTGGCAGTGTTGATGGCTATCCTGCGCCGATCGACCCAATCGCAAGGAAATGCCATGAACTTCGGCAAATCCCGAGCCCGTTTCCAAATGGAAGCCAAAACCGGCGTGATGTTCGACGACGTAGCAGGAATCGAAGAAGCTAAAGAAGAACTGCAAGAAGTTGTCACTTTCCTGAAAAAACCCGAACGCTTCAACGCCATCGGCGCCAAAATTCCCAGAGGAGTTCTGTTAATCGGGCCTCCGGGAACAGGTAAAACCATGTTGGCAAAAGCGATCGCAGGTGAAGCAGCCGTCCCATTCTTCAGCATCTCCGGTTCCGAATTTGTGGAAATGTTCGTCGGAGTCGGCGCCTCCCGCGTCCGCGACTTGTTCCGCAAAGCTAAAGAAAATGCGCCCTGCATCGTCTTCATCGATGAAATAGACGCCGTAGGAAGGCAGCGCGGTGCTGGTATTGGCGGCGGAAATGACGAACGCGAACAAACTCTCAATCAGTTGCTGACAGAGATGGACGGCTTTGAGGGTAACAGCGGCGTGATTGTGATTGCAGCTACTAACCGCCCCGACGTGCTCGATACTGCCTTGCTGCGGCCCGGTAGGTTCGATCGCCAAGTAACGGTAGATTTGCCCAGTTACAAAGGGCGTTTGGGGATTTTGGAAGTGCACGCGCGCAACAAAAAACTCGACGAGGAAGTTGCCCTAGACATGATTGCCCGTCGCACTCCAGGCTTTTCCGGCGCTGATTTGGCAAACTTGCTCAATGAAGCAGCTATTCTGACAGCGAGGCGACGCAAAGACACGATTGGTACTTTGGAAGTTAATGATGCGATCGACCGAATTACGATCGGGCTGACTCTGAATCCGCTGCTCGACAGTAAGAAAAAGTGGCTGGTAGCATACCACGAAATCGGACACGCCCTCGTATCAACTATGCTCAAAAATACCGACACCCTAGAAAAAGTAACGATCATTCCCCGTTCCGGTGGCATCGCAGGCTTTGCCAACTACGTACTCGACGAAGAAATGCTTGACAGCGAAGGTTTGAGGAGTCGGGCGTGGCTGTTAAGCCGGATTACTGTAGCTTTGGGAGGACGGGCTGCGGAGGCAGAAGTTTACGGCGATGCGGAAGTAACTCTGGGCGCCAGCAGCGATATCACAGAAGTCAGCAAGCTAGCGAGACAGATGGTAACGCTTTACGGAATGTCGGATTTGGGGCCTGTGGCTTTGGAAAGTCCGAACAATGAGGTGTTTTTGGGCCGAGACTGGAATTCGCGATCGGATTATTCTGAAGCAATGGCGATGAAGATCGATCGGCAAGTCCGAGAAATCGCTATTCACTGCTACGAAGAAGCCCGCCAAATTATCCGCGAAAACCGCGCTTTGGTAGACAAGCTGGTCGAAGCGCTGTTGGATGAAGAAACCATCGATGGTGAGGAATTTCGCCGAATTGTCGATCGATACACCGAGTTGACAACAAAAAAAGAGTTAGCCCCAACGTGAATTAGTCAGCAGTGATTAAATGTTTGCAGTAAGGTTTGTAGGGGAGCATCTCAGTTTTGCAAGAAGCATTTTTTCTTCACAGTGCGAGCGTCCCCGCTCGCGTGCGTATACAAGCACGCGAGCGGGGACGCTCGCACTATAAATGCAAAACTGAGATGCTCCCGGTTTGTAGTGAGGACTTCAGTCCTTCTTTTTGGAAGAATTAAGACTAAAGTCCTCACTACAGTAAGGTTTGTAGTGAGGACTTCAGTCCTTCTTTTTGGAAGAATTAGGACTAAAGTCCTCACTACAAACTAAGAAGAATTAGGACTAAAGTCCTCACTACAAACCTAAAAATTACAAGTTTGTAGTGAGGACTTCAGTCCTCATTCCCAGACTAATTAAGATTGATTGGAATACATTTCACGAAGTACCAAAGCCGGATCTACCCAGCGGCCGCCGTACTTCAATCCCCAATGCAGGTGAGGCCCACTCGTGCGCCCTGTCATACCGACTCTGGCAATTCTCGCACCGGCCGGCACAGTTTGACCCTGCCAAATTTGCAGGCCGCCTTCACGATCGATATAATAACGCCCGCCGTTAGCGGTTTGCACCCTACCTTTGAGGTGACAGTAGATGTGATCCCAATTTCCCGATCGCACTACCATACCAGTACCGCACCTGCCATCTTCCCAAACTTCCACAACTTGACCCCCCCACCAATTGCGGATGTAGCTGCCTTCCGGGGCCGCCATGTCCAAACCGTAATGAAAATCCCCGCCGCGGGGGCCGAAGGGGGAAGTATAGGCTTCAAAACTTTCCACTGGAAAAGAAGCTTCTTGCCACAAATTACCCGTCGCTACTCTGCTTGGTAAACCTGACTGAGCTTTGACCACCTGCTGCTGCAAATAAGGGCTGATCAACACAATGCCGATCGAAAGTGCCAGCAGCAGCATCTGTCTGAAACGAAAAAAGCGTTTTACCGTCAGCGGGCCTCTAGAGTCTTGCAGGATTTTTTTCACGGCGAACAAGTTGAATGTGTGTGCGAGTGTGCGTTGAGGAGTGCCAATTCGCTGCAAGATGGCGTCTGATATCTACCCTTCCTTCGCGAATCAGTTTATCAACAACGTGTATCTTACTCCATCCAAAACCCGTGTCAAGGCTTCCGGGCATTTACGCGGGGGTAAGGCAAAAAAAAATGGCCTCAGAATTTCGGCTGCGGTTGAATTCGATCGAGCTTTTGCTTGACACTATAGTAGTTCGGGGATTTTGGATGTCGTCTGAAATCTCAAATTTATAACACACATCAAGCAATGCTTACTGAAATTTTTCCTTTTAGTTTTGCCATAGACGCAACTGCGATCGCCGGTGCGTCATTATGGTCTTTAGCCCTGTATTGGGGTCTCTCACCCATCACAGAATGGGTAATCCTGCAACTCAACCGCTGGATGAATTTTGCCGAAAGATCCCTCTACACCTCGGAAGCGGAGTTTGAGAGAACCCGCCAAGCCCGAGAAGCTCAAAATGCCTTTTATGCTTCCCTGTTGAGTATTCTGCCCTTTTTGATTGTGGGCGGATTGTGCAATTGGGGCGTCGAATTGTCGTTGGGTGCCAGTTGGGCGGTATCTATGGGGACGATCGCCTGTATTGGCGGTGGCGTGTACGAACTCGGGCGCCGAGACGGCGAGTCTTAGGCAATTTTAGATTTTGGATTTGGGACACTCCTGGACGCGCAGGTAGTCAGAAACCGGGTTTTTGCGACAATATTTCGTTGTCACCCGCAGATTCGCTAAAAAACCCGGTTTCTTTTGTTGAAGCAGGTAATTCCTGTATGATTGTCGCTCAAAAATTACAATGTAAAGCTATGAAACTAAAGTGGTTGATACCTGCAATTATCTCATCTTTTTCGATCGTTGTTATTCCTGCGAAAGCGGCTGAAACCAGGTGCGGATGGTTGATTAATCCCACGCCTGCTAATTGGTATCTCAAAGACAAATATGCTCAGTGGATTATCTCGGCGCAAGGGGGATATCAAGCCGGAGGAATGGATAATATTCCTCCTTTTAACGACGATGAATATGTCAAAACTAATGTCAATTATGGATATGGTTGTGCTTGTTTGGATGTGGTAACAGATAGAAATCGAATCAGAATTACCACGATACAAGGTGGCGAACAATTACCACTCTCGACTTGTCGCCAAGATCCGAATTTACCAAAAATTCGTTAGTTGTGGCAAAACTAGACATTTTTTTAACTCAGTAAAATGAAATACGAACCAACATCATTAAATCAAGCCCGCGCCGCCTTCAAACAAATCTGGGGATACGACGACTTTCGGCCGCCTCAAGGAGAAATCGTCAGCAGTTTGTTAGCCGGGAAAGATACAATGATAATTATGCCGACAGGTGGTGGCAAATCAATCTGCTTTCAACTGCCAGCTTTATTACAAACAGGCTTAACTTTGGTGATTTCGCCGTTAGTCGCACTGATGGAAAATCAAGTGCAAGAATTGCGCGATCGCAATTTACCCGCTGCCCTCCTCCACAGTCAATTGCCAACACAGCAGCGCCAACAAACTATGCAATCGCTGCAACAAAACAAGTTGAGATTGCTGTACCTGTCTCCCGAAACATTACTCAGCAAACCTGTTTGGGCAATTATCAGTCAGCCGCACATCCCAATCAACGGTTTAATATTAGATGAAGCTCACTGTTTAGTCCAGTGGGGCGATACTTTTCGACCAGCTTACCGCCGTTTGGGTACAGTGCGATCGGCTTTGTTAAAATCTAAGCCGGAAGGAACTAAAATTGCGATCGCAGCTTTCACCGCCACCGCCAACCCCCAAGCGCAGCAAACAATCAACAAAGTCTTGCAACTACACAAGCCGGAAGCTTTTTTGCTCAGTCCGTACCGTTCTAACCTGCACCTGCAAGTGCAAACTGTCTGGACACGCAGAGGGCGGAGACAACAGTTATTAAATTTTATCAAAGCTCGACCAAAAGAAGCAGGTTTAGTCTACGTCCGCACTAGAAAAGATAGCGAAAACTTGGCGGATTTGTTGGAAGATGCGGGTTATAAAACGGCAGCCTATCATGCAGGTTTGAGTCCAGAATCGCGGCGAAAAATAGAAACAGCTTGGCTGAATAACGATCTGAAATTTGTTGTTTGTAGCTGCGCCTTCGGGATGGGAATTAATAAGCCGGATGTGCGCTGGGTTGTTCATTTTCAAGCACCTTTGCTATTATCGGAATACATTCAGGAAATAGGTAGAGGCGGACGCGACGGCAAATCTGCGATCGCCCTGACGTTGATTAGCGAACCGACGGGTTTGCTTTATCCCGATGACAAACAAAGAGCACAATTTTTTCAAGACAAATTGCGATCGCAATTTCGAGAAGCCCAGCAGTTGGCGAAACAACTCCCGGCTAAGGGCGATGCAGATGCTGTGGGGCGGGAATTCCCTGAAAGTGCGATCGCCCTTTCGATCTTGCACAGCAGCGGACAGTTAAGATGGGAAGATCCTTTCAATTATGCGATCGACAAATCCGCACAACAAAAAGGTGGCAAACAAAACTTTACCGCCCCCGAAGAAATGGCAAAATATCTCAAGCATCGGGAGTGCAGGTGGCAATTTTTGCTGCAAGCTTTTGGCTTTACCAAGGAAGCTACATCTATGCGCTGCGGGCACTGTGATAATTGTCGGTGAAATTGACAATTAGACTAAAAAATGTTAGAATATAAAGAGCAGACGGCGGTTGAAACCGCTGCTATACAAACGATGTCCGCCTCCGCGGACTAAGAGAGGATAACTTCAACAGTTGACAGTTGACAGTTGACAGTTTGAGAGCGACCTCTACCTAGAAGGAAGAGGATTGGAGCAATGAATAGTCTGATTTTAATTTCTCCCTCAAAGGGAGAGGCTTTCAACCAATTCTTTCTGGTAATTTTAATTGCCTTTGTCTTCAACCCGCGGAGGCGGGTTTTGTTTTTATAGACGCGGTTTCAACCGCCCTGTCTTCTTTTTACGCAATTCCTGCTTAATAAAGGCAAAAAACAGTAAAAATTAAATGATAGAAACAAACACTACGGCACAGATATATACAGTAGAAAATACAGAGGAATTTAATCAAACTAATGTCACTCAGCGATTAGATATTTGGCTGTCAAACCAGATACCAGACTTATCGAGATCGCGAATCCAAACCCTGATATCACAAGGCAACGTCAAAGTCAACGACGCAACCTGCACCTCGAAAAAAATATCAGTCAAAACGGGCGATCGCATCCACATCACTTTACCCGAAGCCCAGCCCACAAAATTAGAACCCCAAGCAATTCCCCTCGACATCCTCTACGAAGACGACAGCCTAATAATCATCAACAAACCAGCCGGATTAGTCGTCCACCCAGCCGCCGGACATCTAGACGGTACATTAGTCAACGCCCTGTTAGCCCACTGTCCCCTCGCAGAAATCGGCGGCGTTCAACGCCCCGGAATCGTCCACAGATTAGACAAAGATACAACAGGTGCGATCGCGATCGCCAAAACCGACATCGCCCACCAAAACCTGCAAGCCCAACTCAAAAGCAAAACCGCCCGCCGGGAATATTTAGGCGTAGTTTACGGAGTTCCTAACGCCGAAACAGGTACAATAGACCTACCCATCGGTCGGCATCCCACAGACCGCAAAAAAATGGCAGTAGTACCAGAAGAAAAAGGCGGCCGCCCCTCCGTTACTCACTGGACAATCAAAGAAAGAATCGGCAACTATTGCTTAATGCACTATCAATTAGAAACAGGCCGCACCCATCAAATTCGCGTCCACACAGCCGAAATTAAACATCCCATAGTCGGCGACCCGATGTACAGTTGCAACCGTTCCATCGGCGTAAATTTAACCGGACAAGCCCTCCACGCATGGCGGCTACAATTGCAGCATCCGTTAACCGGAGAGTTGATTGAGGCGATCGCGCCTTTACCCGATCAATTCAACACCCTGTTAAAAATATTGCGCCTGCGAGCTCATATTTGATAATTGGTAACTGAGTATGGGGAATTAATAATTGGGAATTGATGACTACTAATTACTGTTCGCGAGCGGGGACAGCACTACTACTGTTTGCGAGCGGGGACAGCACTACTAACCACTAACCACTAACCACTAACCACTAACCACTAACCACTAACTACTAACCACTAACCACTAACTACTAACCACTAACTACTAACTACTAACCACGGACAAAAAATTATGAGTCCTGAGTTTTGGATTCCGAGTTTAATAAAAAACTCAAACCTCAAAACTCAAGACTCAAAACTCTCTCAGCCTAAAAACTGATCGATTAAATCCATAGCCCGACACAAACAATAGTACCAAGCAGTATCAATTAGCGGCGAGGAACCATCGTGGCAATATTGATATTAGCCAGAGATACGCGCTGCGGCGGAGTAGCAGGCATGGACATATTGCGAGCCATATTCAAATAGTTCGACGGATCGCCAGCCTTCGCTTGCTGTTCTTGAGGAACAAAACGGCGAACTGTACTCTGCCAAATGATTTGCGGGAAGCCAAGCTGCGAGCGGTGGTACTCGTTGTAGCGAGGAGTCTTCAAGTTGAAAGGAGTTTCCCCTCCAACACGCTGAGGCAAAATTCGGCGTTTTTGGTAAGGAATTGTATCGTAGCCGAAGTTGTCGAGGTACTCATCGCTATTGACCAATTCGTCAATAAACCCTTGAGGCCCCTTGGTTGCAACTACGATCGACCAAGCAATCTTTTCGCGATCGCTGTAAACATCCCGGCCCAAAACGCGCTGCACGCACATTTCCACAAACCGGTAGTTGCTGTTAGTTTGGTAATTCCGTTCCAAGAAAGGCCCCGAAGTCGCCAAACCGCGAATGAAATCCCGCACAGTAATTTGGCCGAACTTGAGTTGCGACTCCAAAGACTTTTGGCGGTTGCTCTTGAGGATTTGGTGTTCGCTGTAAATCTGACGATATCCAGCCCAAATCAAATTTTCCATGTCCCCGGACGAGAGCACATTTTCAGTTGTGAAAACTCTGGGCTGCTCGTCGCCCCCTACTTCATAACCAGCAACGCGCTGGTTTTGACTCTTGGGGGCGTAGCTTAATAAAGGAAGCGCCACGTTAAAATCTCCGTTATCTCAAATTTCAGAAATAGTTGACACCGCGAGCTGCCAGCATAACGGATACAACTAACCAACATACAGATTAGGGGATTCCCGCAATCTAAATCCGATTTTCCTGAATTTTTGCAACAATCTGTAACATTTGTTGTCAGTGGGCAGTGGGCAGTGGGCAGTGGGCAGTGGGCAGTGGGCAGTGGGCAGCAAAATAAATTACCAGCCCAGAGCCGAGTAAAACTGGCTGGGAGGGGCTTGATCCTCTGCTGCTGGCTTAGCTGCATCGGAGTCTGGTTGCACGCGAACTTCCGTACAAAAAGTCGATGTGCTGAAACCGCCAAAGCGCTTTACCGCACTTGTCCGCATCCGCACGTTCGGAGTCGCAAACCAAAAACGCTCGATCGAACTCATGGTCTCGTATTCGGTAATCAGCAGCAGCGCATCTTCATCATCCATCTCAAAACGGCCAGCCACCGGCACAATTTCCGCGTAGCCCCGTTCCCGCAACATCAAACCCTGCCGCGGATTTTCAGGATCGGGGACGATCGCGAATACGGTAGACCCCTTATGATTCTCATCATCCTTATCCCACGCCATAGTGCCGTGCCAAGTCACAAACGCTCCCCCAGCAGCCCGACTCGGATCGACTTCGTGCATCTGGCAAATCTCAGCCACTCGATCGTCATCCGCACCCAGCGCCGTTACTTGAATATTTGAATCTCCAATCTCCGCTTGGCGAAAAGCCAGATGGTGAGTGCTGCGCTGCGATCGCCACTCCCCAGCACTGCTCTGAAAAAACTCCATTGCATCCATACAAAATAGCTCCTTTGGCTTAGGCTTCCCGGTTTTTATCCCTGTTTTATGATAAAGCTCCCCCCACTTAGATGTACTTTTGCGACACAAATTAGTTTCAAAATGTGTACTTTGGACATATTGTCAAGCAGATGTTATGATAGTTTACAATAGAGGGAACACAACAAAGCCTGCGGAACGTCATTCCGATCTATCTCGCATCGATCTCACGTAACAAACTGGAGGAGCGATTTTATGGATATGCCTACAACCAGCCTCAGCATGGAACAGCAGTTTAAATTGCAAGTGCTGCGCGAACAAGTCAAAACATTGAGTCAAGACCAAGCTCAGGAATATTTGCTAGAAGTGATGCGGCAAAACATGGTCAAAGAAAACCTGTTAAAGTATTGGATGAAGAAAATGTGAACTCTTTTAAAAATTCTTCCCAAAAAAATCAGCGACTTGTATCTGCAAAAAGTACGATCGAGCTTTTAAACATAAAAACCAAGAATCCCGGCTCCTCCAAGAAACCGGGATTCTTCAGTTATCAAGAAATTGGGTTTAAAACCCTTTCTTCAGTGGCCGGCTTTTTCCATAATTAAGTAATGTAACATAGTATTGACTTTGGGGGCAATCAATTCTAGTCTAAAATTAGATTTTAAGGATTAAGTATCTCGCTGCAAAGCCAGGAAAAATCGTAATTAAAGTCAATCACAAACAACTAAAGATCAAGTTTTAGAAATGGTACGCGGGCCAGGACGTGAAACCAGGGATTTTAAATCCCTAAACGCTTGAGGAGCTTGTTGTAAGACAAGGATAGCAGCCCACCTTTTAAGGCAAAAGGATTGCGCCCAAGAACCCACGCTTGCGCGGGATATTAAGATCGAAATGTCTTAAGAATCCTCGTGCCTGTCTGCCGAGGAGTGTCAAGTCTGAATTGGTTCGTAGTAAGGACTTTAGTCCTGTGACGGATGAGGACTAAAGTCCTCACTACGAACCAATTTGATTGTCGTCGTTCGTGTAGGGCGATTGTTTCAACCTGTTGGAGACTCCGGCAAATCAACCAAAACGGCCGCTAACATAATCCATAGTAGACTCTTCCTTCGGATTTTGGAAAATCACCTCAGTCCTGTCACACTCCACAAGATAGCCAAACCGCTTTCCATCGTCAGAAACTTTAGCATTGAAAAAAGCAGTCAAGTCAGAAACCCGAGTAGCCTGCTGCATATTGTGAGTAACGATCACGATTGTATACTTCTCCTTGAGTTCCCGCATCAAATCCTCAATCTTAATCGTCGAAATCGGGTCAAGAGAAGCGCAAGGTTCATCCATTAATACTACATCAGGATTAATTGCGATCGCCCGAGCAATACACAAACGCTGCTGCTGGCCACCCGAAAGCGAAAAACCGCTTTGCTTCAGCTTATCCTTTACCTCATCCCACAAATAAGCTTGTTTGAGCGACTTTTCCACCAACTCATCCATATCTCCCTTATAGTTATTCACCCTCGCACCGTAAGCAATATTGTCATAAATCGACTTGGGGAAAGGATTCGGCTTTTGAAACACCATCCCAATCTTGCGGCGCACCTCCACAGCATCAATATCAGGATCGTAAAGATTTTGACCATGATAATCAATTCGGCCTTCTAAACGAAAACCATTAACCAAATCATTGAGGCGGTTAAAGCATCGCAGAATCGTACTTTTACCGCAGCCAGACGGCCCGATTAAAGCAGTAATCTGATTTTTAGGAATCTCCATGCAAACATTTTTTACCGCATGAAAAGCGCCGTAAAAAATATTGATATTCTCAGTACGTAAAACAGTTTCAGTCTTGTTTGCCAAATTCATCATACACTGAATACTCCAATCGAATTGTATAGGGGAAAGGGGGAGAGTAGGAGAGTGGGAGAGTGGGAGAGTGGGAGAGGGAGAGGGGAAAATAACGAAAATCGACAAATCTTACTTCTTCTTTCTTCCTGCTTGCTGCCAACTGCCAACTGCCAACTGCCAACTGCCAACTGCCAACTGCCAACTGACTAATAAACCTTTTGGCGAGTAGCCCAACGAGAAAGAATACTCGTCAGCAAAACCATCAACACCAAAATTAAAGAAGCAGCCCAAGCCAACTCTTTTTGTGCCTTAAAAGGAACCGTTGCAAAGTTGTAAACCAAAACCGAAAGACTCGGAGTTGGCTTATCAAATCCAGCCGGCCAAAAAGGCGAATTCAGCGCCGTGAAAATCAAAGGAGCAGTTTCACCAGCAGCGCGAGCAACTGCCAAAGTCACACCAGTTAAAATAGCCGGAATTGCCGCAGGTAAAACCACCTGCAACACTGTTTGATAATTAGAAGCACCCACACCAACCGACGCCCATCTAATATCTTGCGGGACAATTTGTAGAGCTTCATCAGTAGTCCGCACAATCGTCGGTAACATGAGCACAGCCAGCGCCGCGCCTCCTGCAATTGCCGAAAAACCTCCCATATTTACCACGAACAAACCGTAGGCAAATACACCTGCAATAATCGATGGAACTCCGCTGAGGACATTAGTTGCAAAGCGCACCCAGCGAGCGATTTCACCGCTGCTGAACTCTGACAAATAAACGGCGGCTAATACGCCAAAAGGAACAGCAATTAGAGAAGCAATTCCTACGGTCATTAATGTACCGATAATTGCGTTAGCGATACCGCCTCCCGACAGTCCAGGCGGGGGTGGCAATTTGGTAAATAAGTCTAAATTTAGGCGGTTAAAACCCTGTATGGTTACGTAGGAAAGGACTGCAAACAAAGGCAGCAGAGTGATAGCCATACAAGCTCCAGCTATTCCGGTCATCGCCAGATTTAACAGAGTTCTAGGGCTATTTTTGACCTTCTTTAAACTGCCTACTTTCTGTTCTAAAGAATTCTCGTCAGGGACGGGATTTGACATAAATAAAGCTATTAGGAAATTGCGGCAAACTTCTAGTTGTACTTGGCTCTTACTTGAGAAACAATCCACTCGGCCAAAACATTAACAATCAGCGTCATGATAAACAGAATTAGTCCCGTGTACATCAGAGCAGACACTTGCAAGCCGGAAGCTTCGGCAAATTGATTTGCCATCAAAGAAGCAATAGTATTTGCAGGAGCTAGCACTGAAGCACTTAACTGATTGGAATTGCCAATTAACAGGGTGGCTGCCATTGTTTCTCCCATCGCGCGGCCCAGGCCGAGCATGATTCCGCCGACAATCCCGGAAAAAGCTGCGGGTACTAGCACTCTAAAAATTGTTGTCCAGCGAGTTGCTCCCAAACCTAGAGATGCTTGTCGCAATTCGGGCGGGAGACTGGCTAAAGAGTCGCGGGAGATAGCAGTAATAATGGGCAAAGTCATGATTCCCAAGATTACTCCGGCAGGTAACATTCCCGGGCCAACTGGCGGAGTGCTAAAAATCGGCAGCCATCCAAAGTTACCGTTGAGAAACTTTCCGATGCTGGTAAGTATGGGAATCAATACAGCAATTCCCCACAAACCGTAGACTACGCTGGGAATGGCGGCTAAAAGTTCTACTAAAAAAACTAAAGCTGTGCGTACTGGGAGCGGCAAAAAATCTTCGCTCAGGAAGATTGCAGTCCCTACTCCTAATGGTACCGCAATTAGGAGCGCGATCGCCGAACTGACGATCGTCCCATAAATCATCGGCAGCGCGCCGTACTCTTCTTTAACCGGATTCCAGCTACTGCTAAATAGAAATCCCAAACCGTACTGTTGAATCGCAGGTAACGCTCTATAAGCAACCGTCACGGCGATTACCAGCAAGATTACACCCACTCCGATGCCCAAAATGCGCGTCAGCCAGATAAAGGCTTGGTCTAACGACTTTTCTGCTCTTGAGCGCGATCGACTCTCTAATTGAGGGCTATTATTATCTGAAACCATAAACAAAAAACCCAAATAATAGTAGTGAGAAAGATTAATTTTAAGAAAAAGCTAGCTGGAAGAAAGCAGAAAGAAAAAGAATAAAAAAATCAAAGGGGCGGGTTGATTAATCCCGTGACTTTTCAACAAATATTTCTGGTGAAGCCCGCCGCTTTGATTTTGAAAGACGTAGATTGTGATTTACCTTTGGGTGGGGGCGGGTTTACGAGATTATTGGTTTTAGGCAATTATTGTTGGTGAATCCGCCCCTACAGAAATATTTCTCTTCTTTCTTCCTTCAATCGCTATTTGGCAACTTCAATTTTGTAGTCGGCGCTGATGCCGTCGGCCGCCGCGGCTACTTTTTCTTTAACACTTGCAGGCAAAGGAACGTAGCCCAATTCAGAACTAACTTTTTGACCTTCATTTAAGCCGTATTCAACCATTGCCTCGATGGTTTTAGCTTTGTTGGGGTCAGCAACTTTTTTGGGGACGAGCATCCAAGTGTAGGTGACAATTGGATAGGATTCAGCGCCTTCTGGGTCTTCGATAAATGCTCGCAGGTTTTCCGGCAGGGGCACTGTTGCTAGAGCTTTAGAAGCTGAGTCGTCGGTAGGTGTGACAAAGGTGCCTGCTTTGTTTTGCAAAGATGCAAATTTGACGTTGTTGTTTTTGGCATAGCCGTATTCTATGTAGCCGACGCTGCCTGCGGTTTGCAGGATTTGGGCTGTGATGCCTTCGTTGCCTTTTGCACCAATAAAAGTACCTGTTTTGGGCCACTCTACTGTTTTGCCGTCACCTACTGCGGTTTTCCAGTCAGGGCTGATGGCACTCAGGTGTTTGGTGAAGACGGCTGTTGTACCGCTACCGTCGGAACGGTGGATGACGGTGATGGCTTGGTCTGGCAATTTAGCGCCTGGATTGGCTGCGGCAATTTTGGGGTCGTTCCACTTGGTAATTTTACCTTGGAAGATTTCTGTGTAAACATCCCGTGGCAGTTTGAGTTCGGGTACGTCTGGCAGGTTGTAGCCGATAACGATGCTGCCGGCTGTCATGGGCAACAAAATCACGCCTTTGTCTGCTGGAACTTTGGCGATTTCGTCGTCTTTCATGGCGGTGTCGCTAGCGCCAAAGTCTACTGTGCCTTTGGTGAATTGTTCGATTCCGGCGCCGCTACCTACTGATTGATAGTTAATTTGTACTTTGGGGTTGATTTTGTTGAAGTCTTGAAACCAACGCTGGTATAGAGGTGCGGGGAATGATGCGCCTGCTGCTGTGATTGCTACGTCTGAGGCGAGGGCGAGTTTGGTGTTGGTTGCTGCTGCAACGGGGGCAGCGCCGGGGGTTGCTGCGGTGTCGCTGCCGGGGCTGGGGCTGCTGCTGGTGGTGCTGCCACCGCCGCAAGCTGCTAAGCTGAGGGCGATCGCCATAGCAGAAATTGCTGTGGTAACACGATTCGGATTTATCAAGTTGATACGAAAAATCATAAGTATAGAAATTTGCGATCGTTATACGGGTGTCGCGCACTAGCATATCGCGCGAAAGTAAAGCTTAGGTTAAAAATCTTTACATTTTATCTTAATCTAATGTTAACCAAGATTAAATTCATTCATGAGCTTGACAAGTGTGATTTTTTTAGATATATGCCAAATAAATTAGTAGAGAAACAAGGATGCGATCGCGCGATCGCGAACAATTCCACATTAGGCGATCGGCACATCCAGACTTGAGAACCATAAAACCCTACAATGGTGGTTGTTTTGACAAGGTGCTAGTATTGAGAACTTAAATGCTGCTAGCGTTGAAGCTGGCATCTGAGGAATACCTTCTGACGAACACCGTTTGACGATCATGCCTGCTCCTATCGAATTAATCTGGGCTGTTATTGGTTTGCTCCTAACGATAGGAGGCACTTTTTTGCCTGCATCTGTGACAATGCCGATCGGGTTTTGGGACGATCGCGGACTTCAGGCGTACTCTTTAGGTGTTACCTATCAAATTGGAGCAGTATTGCTAGTAGGCTGCATGGGTGGCAAAAATGCGGCGGCTCTCTCGCAAATTGCCTATTTGGTATTAGGATTGACTTTGTGGCCAGTTTTTGCTCAAGGTGGCGGCATCGGCTACATTAAAGAAGCGAGTTTTGGGTATTTGTTGGGTTTCGTGCCTGGTGCTTGGGTGTGCGGCTGGGTCGCTTTTAAGGTTGCTTCGCGGTTGGAATCGATCGCTTTTAGTTGTTTGTGCGGTTTATTTACAGTTCACGCGATCGGCTTAATTTATCTGATTTTTAATTACTTGCTGATTCCGGGCAAAAAAACACCTTTATTGAATGAGATTCTAAAATATTCTGTTTATCCTCTACCGGGACAATTGGCTGTGGTTTGTGCGATCGCACTTCTGTCATTTACTTTGCGCCGCTTGATGTTTTATTAATTGGGGAATTGGGGCATAGGGCATAGGGCATAGGGCATAGGGCATAGGGCATTGGTAATTGTGCAAAATTGGGTTATAGTATCATTCTGCAACGGGAAAGTCATCTCGCTGCGGGTGGGAAAGATCGGCTAAACTGCTGAAACGCGAGATTTGAGTGAATTATCCCATGCCCGATGCCCTATCTTTTATTCCCTAATCCATGCGTTTTAAAAGAAATCCCTTGTTCTGGGTTGCTGCTATTATCAGTTTAGTTTTAGACCACCTGAGCAAGTTTTGGGTGGTGCAAAATTTTGACTTGACGGTTCCTCCGCAGACTCAGCCGCTGTTACCGGGGATATTTCACTTCACTTATGTTGTTAATACCGGTGCGGCTTTTAGTTTGTTTAGCAATGGTGGGGCGAGTTGGTTGCGCTGGCTGTCTTTGGGTGTGAGTGTGGGATTGATGATTTTGGCTTGGTTCGGGCCGCGAATTAACCGCTGGGAACAAGCTGGCTACGGTTTGATTTTGGGGGGCGCACTGGGTAACGGGATCGATCGATTTATTTTGGGCCACGTTGTAGATTTTATCGATTTTCGGATCATTCGGTTCCCGGTATTTAATCTGGCCGATGTGTTTATTAATGCTGGGATTATCTGTTTGTTGATTGCAACTTTTCACGGTGCACCGCCGCCGAGAAACCGAGATGATAGCGATTCTATTTCAGAGTAATAGGATTTTTCTCAACTCTTTGTACGACATAATTGTTGGCGGAGTCAAACGAATGTTGTTTGCACTCTGCTGGCGATAACACAGGTGCTTCGCTACTCGAAAAGTCGATTTTTTTGAGAGATTGTGAATGGCGACGCACCCTACGGCTTTCTCACTCATTTACCAGAAGAATTGGTTGAAAGCCTCTCCCTTTGAGGGAGAAATTAAAATCAGACTATTCATTATTCCAATCCTCGAACTTAAGGGTAGAGGTCGCTATCAAACTGTCAATTGTCAACTGTCAACTGTCAACTGTTGAAACTAACCCAACGATTCGATTTGATTTATAACCGGGAAAAACTCGATCGACCTTTTCCCCATCCAGCCGTAAATGACTCTGCAACAAAGTAGCAATTACATCTCGAAAATCCGTCGTCACGGCTAAATCGCGCTTTTGATACAACTGACTTTCATCCAATCCCGGCCACTCGCCATAAACTTTGCCGCCCTTAATATTACCACCCAAAAGCCACATCGCATTTCCGTGTCCGTGATCCGTGCCGCCGTTACCGTTTTCGCGCACAGTGCGGCCGAATTCTGAGATAACTACGATCGCACTTTCGGAGTAAACATCACCCAATCCCTGCACCAAATTCGCTAAACCCTGTCCCAGGGGGCGCAATCTTGCGGCTAATTGGCCTTGGGAACTTCCTTGATTGATGTGGGTATCCCAGCCTCCGAGGGCGAGGAAAGCTAGCTGAATGCTGGAGTCTCTCGCCATCAGCCGCCCCAATTGCGTCGCGTCGCCGGGGAAACCATCGGCTAAGGGTGCGCCGTTATTGGCGGCTTTCATTTCTGCATCCAAGTTAGCCAGCAGGGTTTGGCGGGCGGCGCGACTTTCTCGATATGCTTGACCTAGTTGGTCGCTATCGCTGTAAAGTCGATCGAATGCGGTACCGATTTGGGGTTTGTCAATGGCGATCGGGCGGCTGGCATTTTTACCTAGTCTAAAGCTGGCAACTGCCATTTTTCCCGACAGGATGCGGGGTGTGGAGGTGCCACCATTCAGGGCTTGGACGGGGGAATTGGCGGATATGACTGACAGCAGGCGGTTCATCCAGCCGTCGGGGGTCTTGTTTTTGCCGGGAGTGCCACTTTCCATGTAGTCTTGCGCCTCAAAGTGCGATCGGGTGGGATCGGGAGAACCGCAAGCGTGGGCAAATGCGAGGGTTCCTTGCTGCCACAGCGGGGCGATCGCGCTGAGTGCGGGGTGGAGTCCAAAACGGCCGTCAAGGTCGATCGCACCGCCTTGCAGCCCCGGTTTTGGGATAGCTATTTTGGGTCGAGATTGATAGTAATTCGCTTCTTGGTAGGGAACAATTACGTTTAAGCCATCGACTGCGCCGCGCAAAAAGATGACAATTAATCGTTTGCTGTTCTTGGGTGCGGCGGCTTTCACGGCTAAACCGTGGAGTCCGACAGACATAATTGTCGAAGTTGAAAGCAATCCGGTTTGGATTAAAAATTGGCGTCTGTTCATGGTAATGGGTAATGGGTAATGGGTAATCGGTAATGGGTAATGGGTAATCGGTAATGGGTAATGGGTAATTGGTAATTGGTAATGGGTAATGGGTAATTGGTAATGGGTAATGGGTAATGGGTAATTGGTAATTGGGAATTGGTAATTGGGAATTGGTAATTGGTAATTGGTAATTGGGAATTGGTAATTGGGAATTGGTAATTGGAAGTTAAAGTGCTA
Source organism: Microcoleus sp. PH2017_28_MFU_U_A (assembly GCF_020738035.1). Lineage (NCBI taxonomy): Bacteria > Bacillati > Cyanobacteriota > Cyanophyceae > Oscillatoriales > Microcoleaceae > Microcoleus > Microcoleus sp. PH2017_28_MFU_U_A. The sequence continues at coordinate 107,287 of NZ_JAEQCX010000031.1, read as the reverse complement.
ACGCTCTTCCCTCTGGGAGCATCTCAGTTTTACAAGAAGCATTTTTTATTGTAGTGCTGTCCCCGCTCGCGTGCTTATACACCCACGCGAGTTCTCGACAGCACTATAAATGCAAAACTGAGATGCTCCCTTCCTTCTTCCTTCTTCCTTCTTCCCTCTTCCTTCTTCCTTCTTCCTTCTTCCTTCTTCCTTCTTCCTTCTTTTATCGGCGCATAAATTCTGGACTGCCCAAAATCAAAGCGGGGCGTAAATTAGCCGGACTGGAGGCGATCGCACTTTTGGTATTCGCCGAGAAATCATTCCCCAAAATATTAGCTAACTGCGACGGATCTATTAACTGGTTGCTATTTCTCGGGCCCATTGGCAAAGAGGAGTTAGAAGGAGTTGCGATCGCAGGTAACATCCATCCCGACTGATTGTTGTCAGCGGGAGGAGAGTTTAAATACAAGGGATTGGTGGCCAAAGCCGTGACAAAACTCAACCGACGGGCGATCGCATCTGGATTCAGCCAAGCATCTTGAGTATTCTTGTAACCGTCGGGAGTTGGGCAGCCGTAAGGTGCCATTCCTAGCTGTAGCAAAGTTGTGTACAGCGGTTGAAAATTTTCTACTGTCTTATTTGTCGATCGCACCGCCGATATAACGTATTGGTAGGGAGTTTTAAACTTAGCGCTGTAATTTTTTTTATCCCAGAATTCTCGGCTGCGGAACAAAGTATTTAAGACTTCGCGGATATCTCCATCAGTTTCGAGAAAGCGCTGGCTGAGGCGATCGACTAACGCATTTGGCGGGCTGTCAGCCACAAAATATTGAGCTAATTTATAACTGACGTGTTTGGCTGTGGCTGGGCTTTTGGCTAAAATAGTTAAAGCTTGTTTTCCCTCGGTTTCGCCCGAACCTTTGATAGTTTTCCCGAGAAATATTTTATCGCTAAAATCATGGCGTTTGGCATCAAAATAAAAGCTGTAACCGTCCTTTTCAGATGGTCGCGGCCCAAATCCCCAGCCTGTAAAAATGCGAGCTAATGCGATAACATCTTGTTGCGTATAACCCCCATTGACGCCTAAGGTATGCAGCTCCATTAACTCCCGCGCATAATTCTCATTTAATCCCCGAAATCCGCCTTTGGCTCCGATACTTTTTGGATCGGTATTTTGCCAATTATCTAAATAATACAACATGGCAGGATGACGGGAAGTTGCACCTAGCAAGTCCCGGAATTTTCCCAGAGCGTAGGGTCTAATTGCTTCTTGTTCGTAGGCTCCTACCCAGAGTTTATTTAATCCTTTATCTGAGTAAACATTAAAGTGATTGTACCAAAAATCCACCATAACTTCTTGCAATTGGCGGGGACTTTCTGCCGATCGCAATAAACGAGCTTTAACTGCTTCTTGGAGAATTATCCGAGCCTTGATGCTGGCGGCTCTGATTGCTTCTGGCGTTGGTTTTTGACCGTTTTGCGATCGGCGGACACCGTATTCGACAAAGAGTTCTGCTGGTGTTTTTTGCAGGGTTTCTAACCTGTTGATGCGAGAGGTAAGGTTCTGAGGTTCGGGGATGGTTTCTGGGGAGAGTTGCTGTTGGATGTAATTTTCTGTGCCGTGCGATCGCACTTTTTCGATATCGCCCAATCGCGGGCCAAAACTAATGCGGTTGAGGAGATGCAGGATTTTGGAATTGTCGGGGGGACTGGCGGCGCTGCTGGAGGCGATCAGTCCCAGCCACAAGTATAGCGATACTGCCCCATGTTTGAGTTTCAGTTTCATAGTAGCTGCTGGGGGAACTATTGGTTAATTCTGTATGCCTTAGACTGGTTGGGCGGCAAAAAGGTTCAATAGTTTAGGATTTCGGCACTGGCGATGGAAAACCGGATTTTTTAACCAAATACTTGCTTAAAACTCTCAATAAGAGTTAAAAAAACCCGGTTTCTTTGTGGGCGAGTGCGTAACTCCTACGGTTGTTAGTCATCAACGCCCAACATGGATACGCGGATGACACAAATTTATTATCCGTATCTCCGTGGCGATCGCTGTCCGGCGGTCAGTCCATAGCATAAAATTAGAAAAGAAAGAGATATTATTTTCCTAAAGCTAAACTTGCCCGTGACTCCTAATCCATTTGCCGAAGAACGCCTGCTATTTGCCCCAGCAACCCCCGATGCTGATGCTATTCCGACTATTTTTGCATTTCCCAACGAGTACACGGTGGGGATTACCAGTCTCGGCTATCAGATAGTGTGGGCAACTTTAGCCGTGCGATCGGATATTGAAGTCAGCCGTTTATTTACTGATATCAACGAACCACTTCCCCGATATCCAGAATTGCTGGGATTCTCGCTTTCTTGGGAACTCGATTATGTAAATATTCTCAATTTATTGGAATCTCTAGAAATTCCGATTTGGGCATCAAAAAGAACTGACAATCATCCAATAGTATTTGGTGGTGGCCCGGTTCTTACCGCGAATCCCGAACCTTTTGCAGAATTTTTTGATGTAATTTTGCTGGGAGATGGCGAACATCTCATTGATAATTTTATTGATGCTTGTAAAGAAGTTCGTAGTGCCGACAGACAAACTAAATTGCGGCATTTAGCGCAAGTTCCTGGGGTTTACGTTCCCAGTTTGTACGAAGTAACTTATTTGGATGCCACGGAGGGGATTAAATCGATTCATCCTGTGGATTCTGAAATTCCTAGTATGGTGGAAAAACAGACTTATCGCGGCAATACTTTGTCTGCTTCTACTGTAGTGACAGAAAAAGCGGCTTGGGAAAATATTTATATGGTGGAAGTGGTGCGGAGTTGCCCAGAAATGTGCCGTTTCTGTTTGGCAAGTTATCTCACTTTACCATTTAGAACTGCGAGTTTGGAGGATTCGCTAATTCCGGCGATCGATCGCGGTTTAGCTGTGACTAATCGTTTGGGTTTGTTGGGTGCTTCTGTGACTCAGCACCCAGAATTTGAAGCATTGCTGGAGCATTTAAACCATCCGAAATACGACGGAGTGCGGCTGAGTCTTTCTTCGGTACGCACGAACACGGTGACAGTTAAGTTAGCGGAAATATTGACAAACAGAGATAGCAAGTCTGTGACGATTGCGGTGGAAAGTGGTAGCGAACAAGTTCGCAAGATTGTGAATAAAAAACTCACTAACGATGAAATTATTCAAGCTGCTATTAATGCTAAGGCTGGTGGCTTAAAAGGGATTAAGCTTTACGGTATGGCGGGAATCCCCGGCGAAGAGATGGAGGATTTGGAGGAGACAGTGGCGATGATGAAGGCGATTAGAAAAGCCGCTCCGGGTTTGCGCTTGACTCTGGGATGCAGCACTTTTGTCCCGAAATCTCATACTCCTTTTCAGTGGTTTGGTGTGAATAAAGATGCGGAGAAGAGGCTGAAGTTTTTAGATAAAGAATTGCGGAAGTTGGGATTAGAATTTAGACCTGAAAGCTATAACTGGTCTGTGATTCAGGGTTTGCTATCAAAGGGCGATCGCAGATTGTCTAAGCTGTTGGAATTAGTGCGACACTACGGAGATACTTTGGGAAGTTATCGGCGGGCTTTTAAGGAGTTGCGGGGAGAGTTACCGGAAATGGATTTTTATGTTTTCCAAGAGTGGGATTTAAATCAGGTTTTGCCTTGGAGTCATTTAAAAGGGCCCTTACCAGAAGCGACTTTGAAGAAGCATTTGGCTGAGGCTATGAGTCATTCGATTTGAGATTTTGGATTTTAGATTTGGAATCAATATTTCTGGTTCTCGATATTTCAATCGATTGCATTTGTAATGGAAAAATGTAGATTTTAAGACAATAATGGTACGTAGTTGCGCTTCAGCGCTCTTTCTTATATATAAAGCAATACGGTTCACTTAAGATAATAAAGGTACGTAGTTGCGCTTCAGCGCTCTTTCTTATATATAAAGCAATACGGTTCATTCATGTACTGCTAGTCGTGAAACTCCCATGAAAAATAGATACAGTTTGCTTCGTTCCTCTCGAAAGACAATCTTAAGTAAACCGTATTAGATTTTAAAATGGAGTATTTGCAGTTTAAGAGTTAGGAAATGGCGGAATGCAAAAGAAAGTTTGACAGTTATCCTATTTTCAGGCTCTAGGGGGTTAGTTTGATTTTAGGCGATCGACTTTATTTGCGATCTGGCGAGTGCAGAGGTGCGGATCTTTGAGATTTTCGATATGCAAGTTAGGGATTCTTCGCAGGATCCACACCCTACAATTACTGTTGCTTTGATCGTCAAATTTCCCGCAGGGAAACGGCACTGCCGTGTCCGAATTTCGGGGCAATTGTCGATCCGATTTAAAACTGCTATAATTTCCACCAAAAGGTCGATCGCCCAATCAAAACTCGATCGCCAAACAGCACCTACTTTTCCATGATGACCACAAAATCCTCAATCATCACGTCAAAAGTGCGGGCCAACTTGTACACTGCGGCAAAGTCAACCATCGCCATCCCCTGAGAGCGGGCATAATTGCTAATCGTACTGTACCCCACGCCCGATCGCTGGGCAACCTCCTTCAGCGTCCATCCCTTCTCGGCCGCCAACTCTCGAACCCGCAACCTGACTAAACCTTTACTCATATAAACTATTTACAAAATTTTGGATTTAGTATAATATAGCAAAAAGCGATCGCCCAGGTCATTCGATTTTAGATTTTAGATTTTAGATTTTAGATTGACTCTAAAGATGAATCTAGAAGCTGGAACGTTGGTCTAAAATTTGGGGCCGCTTACGGGAGAAATCGGCGCTTGTATCCGTTTGGCGGCAGAGTCAACGAAACTAAAGGCGATCGCCCGTTATAATTAATGCCGAGAGATAATTACTGTCGATCGCACCTAGCAGATAGACTGAGCTACCACCACCAGATGCAACTACAATGATATTAGAGAATCAGTTAAGATCGTCGTCAGCGATCGGCGCCTCAAAAATTATTCACAAATCGTTGACGGTCAATCCGCGATCGAGATTTGTCACCGAAGAAACCGTAGCACTTTTGTTCAACATCACGCCCGACCAAATTTACCGAATCGAATGCTGTCACAACATGGTGTACGTACACGCCAAAGGCCTCAGCAGATTCGTCAGCTACGCCGATTTCCCCCCAATCTTAGAAGTAAAACCGGCCTGCACCCAAGACTATCTCGGCTGGTACAAACGCTGGAAACGCACCCAAGCACCAGAATTTTGGACTAAATTTTATACGTACAACTTCAAAGCCGCTGTTTCAGTTGACAGCTTGCACGAGTGGGGTAAATTAGTCGCTACAGTTAAATTGGTAATTTCTGCCTCAGCATTGCAACAATTGCGCGATGTTTACGCTCAAGAAAAAACCTTAATGGAAAGTTTCTAAAGGGAGCATCTCATTTTGGTAAAAAGCATTTTTTCTTTGAGTGCGAGCGGGGACAGCACTACAAATGCAAAACTGAGATGCTCCCGAAGCTTTCTTGCCCTATCTTTTTTTAGGCGATTTGTCTAGGATTGCCGGACTGTCTGATTTTCAGGCAACCTGTCACCCCGTCAGCTCGATTATTCTCCTGCATCACCAACTAAGCGCGTGAGTCATTGCGCCAGCAGCAGCAACGATCGTTTCGCCTGATTCCGATCGCCCCCCTATACAAAATTAGCCGGATCTTGATCTCGCCGGTGCTTCACGGGAATAGGCTCACCTTGACCGTCACCCACGAGGGCGGCAGTTTCCTCTAAGCTTTCCCTCAGCCGTTTGGCCGCGTAAATGGACATATCGCGGGGCACATTTACCCGATCGCGCAAATACCGCAAAGCCCCATCAGAACCAACCGGCGGCGTACAACTTTCGCCAGTCACCATCAAAGTTAAAGCACAGCGCAAAGCCTCATCGAATAAGTTGTCATCAGCAGGGTTGACTTGAACGATCTTGTGGCGGTGTTTGATGACGCGCTGGAGTGCTTCAGCGCGGGAGGTTTCCGGTTCTGGATACATGACATCCGGGAGTCCGGCCCAAGGCCCATTATCTACGCGGGTTTTGTTGACTAGCATCTGCGGTTCACCGTTTTCATAGCACCCGCCCATTTGAGGTGGCAAATCGTGGACGTGCGTGTGGAAGTCGCTTTGAGTGCCGCGATAGGTGGGGCGACTTTCCATCCCTGCAAACCAGTCAGCAAAGCGCGGGTTTTCTTCCCGCATGGAATATCCCTTGTAGTAATAAAGACTGGCATTCATCCGTTCGACGTAGGGCGTAAAAATTACATCCGCAGTGCCAAACTCATCCAGAAAATATGGCCCGGGCGATCGCGCGAGTGCTGCTTCGACATCGGCGACGACGCTGATAAATTGCTTGCGGTTGTGTTGTTCTATTGCGGTTGAACTCGCCGGGTAGCACAGCCAAGAGCACCACGCTCTAAACAGCAGTCGCTCTAGGCGCCGCAGCGGAAGGACTTCGGGGTTTTTCATGCCCAAACTCAAGGGGCCGAAGACTTGTTCGAGGGCGATTAAGATATCATCGCTTTCGGTAATGATGCGGCCGTCTAGTTCGATCGCGGGTAACATTCCCGACGGCACTTTACGCTTGTACCAACTTTCTTTTGCCCCATAGCAGAACATGGTAACTTTTTCAATGCGGTAGGGAATTTGTTTTTCTTCCAACCACAGCCAGATTTTTTGGCAATAGGGACACCAGCCATGATTGTCGCGGTACAGGGTGACTCTCACATCGGATTCGGTTTTTCCGAAGAGGCGCAAGCGGGATTGAGAGTTGGTGGGGCCGTTGACTGTATCGACTTGAAAGTCGGTAAGGGCTTCTAGTTGTGTCCAGGTTAGGGGAGTGGCGATCATCGTAGTAGATGTCATAGTTCAGTTGACAGTTGACAGTTGACAGTTGACAGTTGAGCTGGGACAGCTATCTCTCCATAAAACGAAGAGGATTGGAGCAATGAATAATTTTGTTTTATTTTCCCCTAAAAGGAGGAGGCTTTAAACTTTAAACCCATTCTTCTTGGTAATATTATTTTAGACTTGGGATTTTAGATTTTAGATTTCAAATTGGAGATTGGATTAACTGATTCTAAGGATCTGCCTTGGAATCCATATCCAAGAGTACATTTTTGCTCAGGAATCATGTAAAAATAAGTTGCGTAACTTTTTAATTGGAGCCTTTAAATTAAATACAGTTTAGCAATGCACCTGATCAAGTTATTTTTACACGGCTCCTCAGCTAAAAAATGCTTTTAGGACTCTCCATCCTCACGACTAACCTAACTAGAATTCTAGTTACAATTGGGGAGATGGTGGGGCGTCTTGAATTTTGGCGAGTGCTGCTTTAATTTGGGGAGTTGCCAGGAAGTTTTGGGTGGCTGCAATCAAGCGATCGCCCCAGAGGTTGTCTTTGAGAAAAGTTACTGTGGCATAGCGTTTGTCCAATTTCAGGGCGGCTTCTCCCAGGGATAAACCTTTTTCTTTGTCGCCTTTGGTGTAAAGTGCTACTGCTAGAGCTAGCATTGGTTCTGCTGCTTTGTCGTCGATCGCGATCGCTTCTTGCCAGCGGCGGATGGCGTTATCGATATCTCCCATTTCGTATTTGACTAATCCAATATTGTTGACAGCCGGCCAGAGTTTTTTTTCTAAAGCAAAGGCTTTTTCATATTGGGCGATCGCGCGATCGAACTGCTTTAGCTTGTAAAAAGCGTTACCTAAATCAAATAATGCGCCCGGAGTGTCGGGCTTTATTTTTAACCCTGCTTGCAAGTATTCGGCTGCTTTCTCGTAGTTCGCTTTCCGAAAGTGAGCTTCTCCCAAGACAAATTTAATTGACGCATTTTCTGGCGACAGAGATTGAGCTTGCCCTAAAGCTTCAATGCCTTTGTCAAACTGCTCGATTTGAAGGTACAAGCTGCCTAACAAAGTCCAAGTTTGAGCATTCTTGGGGGCTAACTGCGTCGCGAGTTCGGCGCTGGGGACGGCGAGTTGGAACTGCTGGAGTCTCGCTAGCTGAACGGCTCGTTCTGCAAGGCTCAAGGCTGTCTGTTCGAGTCCGGCTGAGTCGATTTGCAGGGTGTAAGGCAGGAGTGCCTGACAGGCAACGGGCTTGGGCATTGTCCACAAACCGAGTGCGAGTAACAGAGATATTAGAGGAAGACGATTAGGCACTGTATAGCCCCAGAAAAAAATATAATGGTTTCTCGCGCCTATAATAACTCATATTTTTGACTTTTGATATTGTTTCTGGGAGCAGCTCAATTTTGATTTTATAGTGCGAGCGGGGAGGCTCGCTGGTTTATCTAACTAAGCGAGCGGGGACAGCACTCCAATAAAAAAATCCTTTTTACAAAAATCAGATGTTTTCTTGTTTCCTGACTCGCAACGCTGCGCGGTTTTCCCTAAAATAGTTTCCTGAATTTGTTTTTACTCCTAAGCAATACTTTTTATTAACTGCTTTCGAGAGCGCTGAAATTCTCACGGTAAATGGGTAATATCAAATCCGGTTGCATCGAAATTATGTAGTGCGAGCGTCACGAAGAGCGGCCTGAATCGCTCTTCGTGACGCTCGCACGCTCAACGATTCAAATATATAATTCCGATGCAACCGGAAACGATATAATTTATTCATTTTTACCAGAAAGAATTGGTTGAAAGCCCTTGCGCCCGATCGGGAGAAATTAAAATCAGACTATTCATTACTCCAATCCTCTTACTTCCAGGCAAAGGTCAATCGAGATTTTAGAGGCGACCCCACGGATAAATTCGGGGGAAGAGAGGATTTTCGATTTTCGATTTGGGATTGATTCCACGGATAAATCACGTGGCGGGTACCATATGCAGAAATTCGCTTGTCACTGTCAACTGTCAACTGTTAACTGTCAATTGAATGAATCGACTTTATTTAGTTAATAAAGTCTGTTGAATTTTGTCTAACAATTGTGCTGCTGACAAGGAAGAAGGCAAAATTTTGGCAGATACTTCTTGCAGCAGAAAGTCGATCGCCTCCGATTCCGAATTTACAGCAGAGCGATCGTCCCAGACTAAAATTGGCAGTTTGACAGCCATTTGCCGCAGGTTCGATAGCGCTTGCAGCATCGCGGACGATTCTGAGGGAGCATCGCGCAAGCACAGCAACACTAAGTCCACGCTTTGATATTGCAACTGCTGCAAAACTTCTGTCCAGCAGGGAGCGATCGCCCCTCGAAAGCCTGCGGTTTGGATGTACTGAATCAAAGCTTGAAAGTTGGGAGTAGAAAACTTGGCATGGGGTACGGGAATCTCGGCTTTGGTCGATCGATCGCCCTTTGCCAATTCTCCCGTCGGATTCCCCCGAGTCGTGCAGTGCAAGTCCGGTAATGTCAAAATGTCAGCAAATAAAATGCTGGGCTTCCAACTCATGCCCGCAGCTACTTGAATCACTTGCCACAAGGCAGATGCCCCCAACCCGGTGCCTGAGGTTTCACTGCCTTCAGGACTCCCGCCTGACAAACAGGGAAATACCGACAATCCTTTGACTTGATTTGCTAGTTGCGTCGTTACGGGGTCTAAAGTCACTAAGGGCAGAGAACCCAAATTTCGAGACAGACTTAACTGTTCGATAAAAGCTAAGGGATTTTGCAGTTGGCTGGTACTGTCCAAGACGATCGCATCGGGCCGCCAAATTCGGGCCACGAGTTCTGCTTGGCCGAGGTCGTCTGCTTCCAAAACTCGGCAGTAGTTGGGGTTGAGGAGTAAAGCAGAACCTTGAGAGGAACTGTTTTGCGGGCTGAGCCACAACACGGTTAAAGAACTCCTGACCTTGCTCGTACTGGCATCGGGGCGACCGATCGAGTCTGCCAACAGCCGCCGTAAAGCGGCTTCTTCCACCGGCAAGCTCAAAAAGCCTTCGGCGCGGTTGACAGAAGCCCGTTCTTTTTCGCCTCTGGTGGCTGTGACGATCGCCGGAATCGATCGAGTATCCGGATCGCTCTTCAGCAGCGTCAGCACGTCCCAGCCGGACAGCAGCGGCAGCAGCGGGTTGAGGAAAATCGCTTCGGGACTGAACCTGCGAGCTTTTTCCAGCGCTTCGGTGCCGGAACGGGCGACTATTACTTGGTAGCCCAAACCAGAGAGGACTTTGCTTAAATCTTCGATATATTTAGGAACTGCTTCGACTATTAACACTAAACGAGAGCGAGAATTGGCGATCGGAATCTGATATTTTGGTTTGAATAATTCTTCCTCGTTCCCTGTATGTGCTGGGAATTCTTCCCCGCTATTTCCCGGAGGATTTGGGGGCAGCAACAATGTAAATTCAGAGCCTTGGTTTTCTGAGGAAATAAACGAAACGTCTCCGCCGTGGAGACGGGCGAGCCGTTGAGTCAGTACCAGTCCCAGTCCGGTTCCTTGAAAGCGCCTGGTGAGCGGGCTTTCAAGCTGTTGAAATTTCTGAAAGATCAGGTGCTGTTTGTCAGCCGGGATGCCGATGCCGGTATCCCAAACTGTGAAGGCGAGCCAACCTTCCCAAACATTTACTTTCAATCCTATTTTGCCGCCAGCTTCGGTGAATTTTAGGGCGTTGGAAAGCAAGTTAACGAGCATTTGCCGCAGCCTTAGTTCGTCGGCAATTAAATAGCTCAGTCCCGGCTCTATTTCGAGTGTAAATTCAATTTTTACAGGTGGTTCTTCTTGAGAAGCTTCGCCCTTGGTTTGGCTGGGCTGGGAAGGTGATTTTTCTTCTTGCTGTTGCAGTTGTTTTGCTTGTTCAAAGGCTCTTTTGCAGGTGGCTGCTATTTCGACTGGTTCGGGAATTAGTTCTAGCTGCCCGGTTTCCATGCGGGTCAAGTCTAAAATGTCGTTCACTATTGTCATCAAATGCCGCCCGCTTTGATGGATTAGTTTGGCGTAGCGTGTTTGGCGATCGTTGAGTTCTCCGATCAATTTATCTTTGAGGAGGCTGGACAAACCGAGGACGGCGGTGAGAGGGGTTTTTAGTTCGTGGCTGATGCAGGACAAAAATTCGTCTTTGAGTCGGTTGAGGTGGATTAAATCTGCGTTTTTTGCTGCTAGTTCTTTGGCGACTAAATGTTCTTCGGTGACATCTTGTCCCATTACTAAAATTAGTTGATTTGAGAGAGGCTGTTTGACAAATTGCCAGATCCGTTCTTGACCTGTTTGTACGGGACAATCACAAATATATGTATCTGGTTTGCCGGCGGTGGGACACCAAGCTGGAGCGGTTAAGGTAGATGGAGAGGCGGCGGCGTACAGGGGTAGCGGACAACTGGTGGCTGCGGTTCCATCACGCGCGGCGAAGCTATCCCGCAGCCCCTCGCCCGATCGACTTGCTCCTACTAGGCTCCTGCACTCAGATGTGACGGCATCTACTTCAACGCTCTTGTATTCTGTTGCTACATGGCTTGGTTTGTGGGGCGAGTGTTTGCCCAAATTTGCTGTTGGTTCGGGAACTGGATCTGGGCCAGCTCCCAGCAAAATCCGCCACGCTGCGTTTTGGCTGACTATTTGGCCGGTGGGAGTTTGCAATCTCAGGGGTAGGGGCAGTTTTTCTAGGAGTTGGACTAGGGAGTTGAGGTTTTCCGAGGGTTTCAATCCTGCTTCTAGGAAGCGCACTTGAGATCCTAGGGCTGTGGCGATGGCTGCGGAAACCGTGGTTAATTCAATTTCTTTGACTGCTGTGGCTTCGGGCCTCAGGCTGCTGTTAACTGCGGCGAATTGCAGCAGGCTCTGACACTCTAGCATTCCTAAAAATTTCCCGCTGGCATCTGTCAGGCCGATCGGGCTTTTGGAGCCACCACCGGCGCTAAGGCCAGACTCCGCAGGGGTGTTAAGTTCCTCTATTTGCAAATATTCCCAGAATTCGCTGACGCTCAGAGTCCCAGGGATTACCCGGATCGGCTCGATCGGCAGCGAACTTGCTGACAAAGGTTGCTCCCAGTCGTTTGTGCGATCGATCGCCCAGACCCAAAAGCGGCTCAGGTAAACTAATCCTAGGGGTTGTAGCTGTTCGTTGACTACTGCAATTCGATCGCAGTTGCCCTGGCTGAAAATTGACTGTAGCGATGATAGCGCCGCCGTTTGGAGGCACAGGGGCACTAACTCGATAAAATTTTTGAGACTGGGGCTGGTGGTTGACATAACAAACCTGAGAGTCTGCTATCAATAGCAGTAATATTTTTGATACCAATGTAGCTGCCGATCTTTTGTATCTTATTTAGTTTTATACCAGTTCTCGATCGAGCCCCGGATCTGCACCGAGACCTACGAATTTGATGCCTGCACCTGATTTGAGGCAACTACCAATTATTTTAAGCCTTAAGCTTAATTGCAGAAATCAGGATAGGGGTGCTTGACACATCTGCCAATAAGTACACTCTGACGATCCCGCTGCTAAAAGCCGATCGCCATATTTTGCAGTTAAGATTGGTTACAATAAATGTTTAAATGATTGTTAAAATGTTAAGTATTTTATTATATAAGGAGATATCAACTCTGAGCGATCCAGCACTTTCGGGCAACTTGGGTAGTTCACCTACAGGTTTGCTGCCCCAACTGTCGATCGGTATTTTTATCCGCTCTGAAAAAAATGCCAGCGATGCGATCGAGCTTTTGAGCGGGGAACGCTATACGTTAACGCACATTAAATCGGCGGTGGAGTTTTTGGGATTCCTCAAGCACAATTACCACCTCGATTGTTTGGTTTTTGACGTAGATGACGTAGATAGGGATTTGCAATTGCTTTTGAGCAAGCTGCAAGAACGATCGCTCTTTTTACCTGCTGTGTTTTTTTTGCCCCAGCCGGCAGGGGATGGCAGCCAAGAAGCACCACCCTCAGATGCTTTGGAGGGCGCGGCGAGTACCGCCGAGAAGAGTCAAGATCAAAAAAGTTGTGCTTTTTTTTATCACCCGGCTGAGGTGCAACTACCAATCGCGAGATCGAGCGACCTAGGTACAAGTATCGATCGGGCGATCGCACAATTTCTGAAACTTTCAACTCCGGTTCCTGTCAATGACCAATCCGCAAGGGTCGATGCCACGGCCCAATTGACTGCTCAAAGTTTACTCCAACGACAGCAGCGCCGACTTGCGGAAAAATTACGGGAGCGATTAGGATACTTAGGTGTGTATTATAAAAGAAATTCTCAGATTTTTTTACGAAATCTTTCGGGAGAAGAGAAGCAAAAGTTTTTGGAGCAACTCAAGTCAAGTTATCGCGACATCGTTTTAAATTATTTTGATGAAGATACTGCGGTCAACAATCAAATAGATGAATTTGTAAATTTAGCTTTTTTTGCCGATGTTCCCGTGACTCAAGTTGTAGAAATTCACATGGAATTGATGGACGAATTTGCTAAACAGCTAAAATTAGAAGGCCGCAGCGAGGAAATATTGCTCGATTACCGCTTGACTCTGATTGACGCGATCGCTCATCTATGCGAGATGTACAGGCGATCGATTCCCAAAGAAACATCTCAAGTTCAGTTGACAGTTGACAGTTGACAGTTGACAGTTGACAGTTGTCACGAAGGAAGAAGGAAGAAGGAAGAAGCAAGAAGGAAGAAGGAAGAGTTGACAGTTGACAGTTGACAATTAAAAATCTTCAATCCCCAATCGAAAATCCAAAATCCAAAATCCTAAATCGTTTGACAGTTGACAGTTGACAGCTTGCCCCCCAAGTGCAGTCGAAGGGATGAGGGCGACATCTACCTGGAAGTCCGAGGATTCGAGTAATGAATAGTCTGATTTTAATTTCTCCCTACAAGGGTTCCGGCTTTCAACCAATTCTTTCTGGCAAAAGCAAGAAGCAAAAAGCAAGAAGCAAGGAAAAATTTAACAAACTAGAAAGGAGAAGACAGTCGGCAGCGCGATCGTGACGCTGAAATTATTATAAAATAACAAAGAACAGCGGATTCAAGACCAATAACAACTACAACTAACATCTGACAACTAACACTCAACATTTAAAAAAGTTCATGAGTCCTCTGAAGAAAACCTACATTCTGAAGCTGTACGTTGCCGGGAACACTCCCAACTCAGTGCGAGCTTTGAAAACCCTAAAAGACATCCTAGAACAGGAATTTCAAGGAGTCTACGCCCTGAAAGTCATAGACGTTCTCAAAAATCCTCAGCTAGCAGAAGAGGACAAAATTCTAGCAACCCCCACCCTGGCGAAAATCCTGCCGCCGCCGGTGCGAAAAATTATCGGCGATTTGTCCGATCGTGAGAAAGTTCTGATAGGATTAGATTTGCTCTATGAAGAACTTCGCGAAGAAGACCTGAATTCATAAGATAATCAGAAGACAGTCATTGATCCGCAGTCAGCAGTCATTAGTTATTGAGCAAGAACCCAAATTACAAGCTGGGTATAAAGACTCATGGGCTGGGTTAATGAGTGAGAAATAAAGAATACTGAGAGTTGACAAAAATCGACATGAATGAAATTAGTCAAACGGTGCAACCAGAAGGATTGGTAACGGCAGGCGTTGAAAAGATTCGCACGATGATTGAGGGTTTCGATGACATCAGTCACGGCGGAATGCCGATCGGCAGAACCACCCTAGTCAGCGGCACGTCAGGAACGGGAAAAACTTTATTTGCCGTACAATTTATATATAACGGAATCATCCATTTTGACGAACCTGGAGTCCTCGTAACTTTTGAAGAATCTCCGACAGATATTATTAAAAATGCTTGCAGTTTCGGTTGGGATTTGGCACGGCTAATAGATGAAGGCAAGCTATTTATTTTAGATGCTTCCCCCGATCCAGAAGGTCAGGATATTGTGGGAAACTTTGATTTATCTGCTTTAATCGAGCGAATTCAGTACGCCATTCGCAAGTACAAAGCCAAGCGCGTTTCTATAGATTCAGTAACAGCCGTATTTCAGCAGTACGAAGCTGCATCTGTGGTGCGCCGAGAAATCTTTCGCTTAGTTGCGCGCCTCAAACAAGTAGGCGCAACTACAGTTATGACTACCGAACGGGTTGAAGAATACGGCCCGGTGGCGCGGTTTGGAGTGGAAGAGTTTGTGTCGGATAATGTCGTGATTGTTCGCAACGTCTTGGAAGGCGAACGCCGCCGCCGCACCATCGAAATTTTGAAGTTGCGCGGTACAACTCACATGAAGGGTGAATATCCTTTTACTATGACCAATGATGGTATTAATATTTTCCCCTTGGGGGCCATGCGATTAACTCAAAAGTCTTCTAACGTGCGGGTTTCTTCCGGCGATAAAACTCTCGACGAGATGTGCGGCGGCGGTTTCTTTAAAGACTCGATTATTTTGGCTACCGGTGCGACGGGAACCGGCAAAACGCTGTTGGTAAGCAAGTTCTTGCAGAATGCTTGTATGAACGGCAATCGGGCACTACTTTTTGCCTATGAAGAGTCGCGAGCTCAGTTGTTCCGCAATGCTTATTCTTGGGGCATTGATTTTGAGGAAATGGAACACAAAGGACTGCTGAAGCTGCTGTGTACTTACCCCGAATCTGCGGGCTTGGAAGACCACTTGCAGACGATTAAATCAGAAATTGCTGAGTTCAAACCTTCTCGAATTGCCATAGACTCGCTTTCAGCCCTAGCTAGGGGTGTCAGCAATAATGCTTTCAGACAATTTGTGATTGGGGTGACTGGTTTTGCGAAGCAGGAAGAAATCACCGGCTTTTTTACGAATACCAGCGACCAGTTTATGGGTTCTCATTCGATTACGGACTCCCATATTTCTACAATTACTGACACGATTATCATGCTTCAGTATGTAGAGATTCGAGGCGAAATGTCGCGGGCAATTAATGTGTTTAAGATGCGCGGTTCGTGGCACGACAAAGGAATTCGAGAATACACGATTACTGAAAGAGGCCCACAAATTAAAGATTCGTTCCGTGGCTACGAACGGATAATCAGCGGTTCTCCAACTCGGATTTCGGTTAATGAGAAGAGTGAGTTATCGCGGATTCTCCAGGGCGTGCAAGGTCAAAACGATGACGATATTTGACAATCGGCAGTCTGTTGTAGGGTGTGCGGTGCGCGCTGCTGTGTTCTGAAATCGCCCGCACAGCCAGAACTCCTTTACCAGAAATAATTGATTGAAAGCCCCAAGCCCGGGAGAAATTAAAATCAGACTATTCATTACTCCAATCCTCATCCTTCTGGGTAGAGGTCGCTCTCCAACTGTCAACTGTCAACTGTCAACTGTCAACTGTCAACTGTTGAACATTGGTCATAAAAAAGATCGATCGCGAACGATCGATCTTTTTATTAATTTCAGTGAGCACGGAGGGATTTGAACCCCCGACCCTCAGGACCGGAACCTGATGCTCTATCCACTGAGCTACGTGCCCTCGACTTTTTCGAGTATAACACGTCTTGTCGAAAATGGCTAGTCGATCGAGCAAATTCGATCGACCCTCTCCAAACCGCTGGGCCGATGCGGGTTCTACTCGCCCGCGCGTATCGTGTATCAGGCACTTCTCGCAGCCTGAGACGGCAAATTTTGACAATTATCCTCAAAATAATAGGACAATGGGTAAAATAATATACTTTAATCTAAGCAAAGATTAGGCTCACATTCGATCGCGGTTCAGCGTCTACCACAGCTAATACAGCCCGCATCAATTTCCTCTAGCTAGTAGGTAGTAGATGGCGCTGCTGTTAAGATAAGCTCTCCAAGAACGGTTCTAGGCTAAGTTCACCAAACCTCTGAATCTTATGATTGATAAAATGTTAGATAAATTATCGCTGAGAACTGTTCTCATAGTTCCATTTGTGCTGCAAATCGTCGCAGCCGTGGGACTCGTAGGATATCTCTCCTTTAGAAACGGACAAAAAGCAGTTAATAATCTTGCCACTCAGTTAATGAGCGAGGTGAGTTTGCGTGTCGAGCAAAACCTGCAAGTTTACCTGACTACTCCCCATCAAATCAATCAAAGCAAGCTCGATACTGTCAAACTGGGCTTGTTAAACATGGAAAATTTATCAGATTGGGAGAAATATCTTTGGCGACAAGTACAATTATATCCTTATATAAATTTTACATCTATTGCTAACAACAAGGGAGACTATAGAACCGGAGAAAAACTCTCAACTGGCCCTCTCATGATTAATATGTCAGGCAAATCTACTGGCTTTGATTTTTATTCATACAATACTAACAATACAGGCGATCGCACTACCGTAGCAGCAATGGTCAAAAAATTTGACATCCGCGAACATCCTTCGTACCAAAATGCAGCTAATGTCGGCAAACCAACTTGGAGCTCAGTTTATATTTCGTTTCTTGAACCAACATTAATACTCAGCGCACTCCAACCTGTATACGATAACAACCAGCTAGAAGGAGTATTAATTGCTGCTTTGCGTCTCGACCATATTGGAATATTTTTAAACAGTCTCAAGATCGGCAAATCCGGTCAAGCATTTATTGTCGAAAGAAATGGTACGTTACTCGCAACTTCAACAGCCGAACAACCATTCCGTACCAAAGATAATAAAAAAGAACTGTTTAAAGCAGAAGAGAGTGTTGACCCCTCGACTCAAGCTACAGCTAAATATGTAGCAGCTCGTTTTCGGGAATTAAAGGAAATTAAAACTTCCTATATCTTAAATTTTGAAATAGACGGCAAGCGACAATTTGTAAAAGTCCTACCTTTCCAAGACGGCAAAGGTTTGGACTGGCTGATTGTGGTAGTTGTTCCTGAAGCAGATTTCACCGAACAAATCGATGCCAATACTCGCATGACAATTTGGCTTTGTTTGGCAGCTTTAGCCATAGCTGTAGTTATCGGCATTCAGACTTCTCGGTGGGTGACAAATCCAATTTTGCGCTTAAATACAGCAGCTAAAAATATTGCTAAAGGCGAATGGGACACCACAGTAGAAAGCGAACGTTCCGACGAATTGGGAGAATTAGCCAAGTCATTTAACAGCATGGCTCAACAACTGCAACAATCTTTTGCAACTTTAGAACACCGAGTGCAAGAGCGGACTGCCGAATTGGCTGTAGCCAAGGACAAGGCGGAAGTAGCCAATCAAGCTAAAAGTGCCTTTCTGGCTAACATGAGTCACGAATTGCGATCGCCCCTCAATGCAATTCTCGGCTTTTCCCAACTGATGACTCGCAGCCAAACCCTATCCCGAGAACACCAAGAAAATCTTAGCATAATTAGCAGCAGCGGAGAACACCTGCTCACCCTGATTAATAACGTGCTCGATTTATCTAAAATTGAATCGGGGCGCACCACCCTCAATCCCAAAAAATTCGACCTCTATCGCCTGCTACACGACTTGGACGATATGTTTCAACTCAAAGCAGACGACAAGCATTTGCAGTTAGTTTTCGATCGCAGTCCCGACTTACCGCAATACGTAGAAACTGACGAGTTAAAATTGCGGCAAATATTAATTAATTTGCTAAATAACGCTCTTAAATTCACAGAATATGGCGGTGTTTGTGTCAGAGCTAGCAAGCATTTAATCAGCCAAGACCGAGAGAAAAAATCAGTAAATAATCTTGTATCAAAAACCTACAAAAATACAGGAATTGAGGTCAGTAATAACATTAAATCTCCACATTTAACTTTGTCAGAAAATGCGAGTTATAAAAGCCACAATGACGGTTCAACTTCTGCCTCATCCTTCTTTATTCATTTTGAAGTCGAAGATACTGGCCCAGGTATTGCTGCCAATGAATTAGACAATCTTTTTGAAGCTTTCGTGCAAACCCAGACAGGCAAAGATTCCCAAGAAGGTACAGGCTTGGGATTGCCAATCAGCCGCAAATTTGTGGAATTAATGGGTGGCGAAATCAGCGTCAATTCTGCTGTTGGGAAGGGCACTAATTTTCAGTTTGATATTCAAGTTATTGCGGTGGAGGCGGCTGATATTTCTATCCCAAAACAAACTCGCAATGTGATTGCCTTGGAACCCAACCAACACCCCTATCGAATTTTGATAGTAGATGATAAACTGCTCAACCGCCAACTGTTGATTAAGCTTCTCAATCCTCTGGGTTTTGAACTGAAAGAAGCTACTAACGGTCAAGAAGCTATTGAGATTTGGGACAATTGGGAGCCGCATTTAATTTGGATGGACATGAGAATGCCCGTGATGGACGGCTACGAAGCAACACAATACATTAAAGGCACTATTAAAGGTCAAGCTACTGCTATTATTGCGCTGACTGCGAGCGTTTTGGAGGAAGAACGGGCTGTAATTTTGTCGGCGGGCTGCGATGCTTTTATGCGGAAACCTTTCCGGGAAGCCGATATTTTCGATGCTATGCACAAACATATCGGAGTACGCTATATTTATGAAGATCCGGGGCAAGCTAACTCATCGGCAGTCAAAGAGCGCGATCGCGAAATGACTGCGGCTGACTTCCTTAAATTGCCTGAGTCGCTGGTAGCTGATTTAAAGCTGGCCATACTAAAAGTGGATATGGATTTCATTGAGAGTTCGATCGACCAAATTAGATTAAAGGATACAGTAACTGCTGCTGCGATCGCCAATTGTATAGAAAATTTCGAGTACGACAAAGTTTTAAAGTTAATCTCTCAAGCAAGCTCACATGAATAATGACATTCCTAGTACCCCTCCCGGTAATATTTTAGTAGTGGACGATACCCCAGCGAATTTGCGACTGCTAGCCGGAATTTTGAATGGCAAGGGCTATAAAGTCCGCCCCGTACCGAGCGGCGAGTTAGCACTTTCGGCCGCACAAGGTATGCCTCCCGATTTGATTTTGCTGGATATTATGATGCCCGAAATGAACGGGTATGAAGTTTGCGAAAAAATCAAAGCTGATGAACGCACTCGCGACATTCCGGTGATTTTTATCAGCGCGATAAATGACGTACTAGATAAGGTTAAAGCTTTTGCTGTAGGCGGAGTAGATTATATTACCAAACCCTTTCAGATGGAAGAGGTGCTAGTTAGAGTAGAAACCCATTTAGCAATGTGCCAGTTGCAAAAAAAACTCAAACAGAAAAACGATGAACTGACAATCACTTTAGAGCAACTGCAAGCAACTCAGGAGCAATTAGTTCAATCGGAAAAAATGGCTGCCTTAGGGCAACTGATTGCAGGCATTGCTCACGAAATTAATACGCCGCTAGGGGCGATTCGATCGTCTATTGGGAATATTACCGGCTTTTTGGATAACAATCTCGACAGTTTGCCAGTTTTTTTTAAAGAACTGTCTGCCGAACGCCAGCACGATTTTTTGAGTTTAATGTACAGTTCCCGCCAACAAACTTACTCTTTATCTACGCGAGAAAAACGGGAATTTAAAAGAGGCGTGAAGCAGCAACTAGATGCGGAAGGGATTGATAATGCTGACAGCCTTGCTAGCATTTTAGTCAATATCGGATTGCAAGGAAATGTGCAAGAATTCGTGCCGTTGCTCAAAGACCCTGACAGCGAAAATATTATCAAAACCGCCTACGATTTTGCTAGTATTCAAAAAAGCGCCAGAACCATCGCTACCGCTACAGAACGCGCTGCAAAAGTCGTTTTTGCTCTCAAAAATTATGCGCGTTACGATGTGCATGGGGATAAACTAGAAGTGAATATCACTGATGGAATTGAAACTGTATTAACTCTTTATCAGAACCAGCTAAAACAAGGTGTAGAAATCGTCAGAAACTATCAAGCTCAATTGCCTCCGGTATTGTGTTATCCAGACGAACTCAATCAAGTTTGGACAAATTTAATTCACAATGCCTTACAAGCGATGGACAATCAAGGAACTTTAACAATTGACGCCTGGGAGCAAGATACCAACTTTGCCGTAAAAATTACCGACAGTGGCGCTGGAATTTCACCGGAGATTTTGCCGAAAATTTTTGAGCCGTTTTTTACGACCAAACCAGCGGGAGAAGGCAGCGGATTAGGATTGGATATTGTCAAAAAAATCATTAAAAAACATCAGGGTACAATTGATGTGGAGTCGGTGCCCGGTCAAACTGCATTTACAGTGTCTTTGCCGATTAATTTAATTGAGTAGGTAAAACACCAGACTGAAATCTGGGGCTAAAAATTTGCAGTCTAGGCGCGCGGAATGTAGAATTTGGAAAACGGCGTGCTGCCCATCCGGGTTCACCCTGCCAGACGAAAGGAGGAAACTAGCGATGTCTAAACCAGCAATTTTGTGTGTTGACGATGAAGTAGCGGTGTTGGAAAGTCTGGAAATTGAACTGCAACAGGCATTTAAGGGTAAATATCTTTGCGAATTTGCTGAAAGTGCTGCCGAAGCACTGGAGATTATTGAAGAGCTGTGTGAAGATGAGGTTAACATTCTAGTTATTGTCTCTGATTGGTTGATGCCTGGAATGAAAGGAGATGAGTTGCTGATTAAAATTCATCAAAAATATCCGCAGATTGTGACAGTTATGCTGACAGGACAAGCGGACAAAGAAGCAATTGAACGCACAAAATCTCAAGCCAATCTTCATGCTTTTATACAAAAACCTTGGCAAAATCAAGAATTAATTGAAGCGATTAAGTCTGGTCTAGCAAAGTTATGAAAAAACCTGTGATTATTTGTGTGGATGATGAGCAGACTATACTCGATAGTCTGGAAATAGACCTGCTAAAAGCCTTTGAAGATAAATATTTAATTGAAACTGCTCAAAGCGGCGAAGAAGCTTTGGAATTGCTGTCTGAACTTTTAGCAGAACAGTATGAAGTTCCTTTGATTATTTCCGATCATATCATGCCGAATATGAAAGGAGACGAGCTATTGAGAAGCGTTCATGCCATCTCGCCGAGAACTCTCAAGATTATGCTGACGGGGCAGGCTAATTTGGAGGCGGTAGCCAATGCTATTAATTATGCTAAATTGTACCGATACATACCTAAGCCTTGGCAAACCGATGATTTAAAATTAACTGTTACTGAGGCAATCTACAGATATTTTCAAGATAAACAATTAGCTGAAAAACAAATAGAACTTCAGGAAATGAATCAGGAGTTGGCAAGATTAAACCGCAAGCAGGCGATGCTGATTGCTAAACTCCACGAAAACGAAAGTCGGTTGACGCAATACCTGGAAGCGATGCCGTTGGGCGTGTGCGTGCTTGATGCGAACGGTCAATCTTTTTATGCTAATCAAAAGGCGCGGGATGTATTTGGGAAAGGCACTGTACCCCATATTAATTCGGAGCAGAAAGCAGCAATTTATCAATTCTATAAAGCCGGAACTAATCAGAGATGTCCTGTGGAAGAATTGCCAATTATGCAGGCGCTGCGGGGCGAAAGTGTGCGGACTGAGGGTGTAGAAATTCGGACTGGTAATAAGGTTATTCCGGTGGAGAGTTGGGCGACTCCTATTTATGATTCTCTCGGGGATATTTGCTACGGGATTATTGCTTTTACTGATATTACGGAACGCAAGCAAGCTGAAGCAGCGCTGGTGCAAGCTGAAGAGAAGTATCGCCGGATATTTGAAAATGCTCTCGAAGGTATTTTTCAGACTGCACCTGACGGAACTTTGATTAGCGCTAATCCTGCTCTCGCTCAAATCTACGGCTATGATTCCCCTGAAGAATTGATGGCAAGTGTTAATGAGATTCAGCGGCAATTGTACGTGCAACCGCACCGCCGTCAAGAGTTTTTTGCGTTGATGGAACAGTACGGTACTGTGTCTGAGTTTGAGTCGGAAGTTTACCGCCGAGATGGCAGTATTATCTGGATTTCTGAGGATGCACGTACTGTTTTTGATGCTAGGGGTGAACTGCTTTACTACCAGGGTTTTGCTGAGGATATTACTTTGCGAAGACTTGTAGATGCGGAACGCCTGAAGTTTACGAATGATTTGGAAAAAGCTTTGATAGCTGAAGAAAAGTTCAATGAAGCGCTGTTAGAAAGCGAAAATCGGCTGACTCAATTGCTGGAAGCGGTGCCGGTGGGTATATTTGTGGTTGATGGTATTGGGAAACCTTGTTACATGAATTCTTGGGCTGAGAAAATACTTGGCAAAGGCTTGGTTTCTGATGTTATTCCTAGCACTTTGCCGGAAGTTTATCAAACTTACTGCGCCGGAACTAATGAGCTGTATCCAAGCGAGAGACAACCGATTGTGCGGGCGCTGGGGGGGGAAGTGGTGCACTCTGATGATGCAGAAATTCACCGCCCGGAGAGGATTGTGCCGATCGAGATTTGGGCGACTCCAATCTACGACGAACGGAAAAACATTGTTTACGCGATCGCAGTTTTTCAAGATATCACAGAGCGTCAAGAGGTAGAAACCGAGCGCCGCAACTTCACAGATGAGCTGCAAAAGGCTTTAGCAGCGGAAGAAAAATTAACAGATGCTTACGGGCGGTTTGTGCCGCACCAATTTCTACACTTTCTGGGATATGAAAGTATTCTGGATGTAAAATTAGGCGATCAGGTGCAGAAAGAAATGTCGGTGTTGTTTTCAGATATTCGGAATTTCACGGCTCTTTCAGAACAGATGAGTCCTGAAGAAAATTTTCAATTTATTAATGCTTATTTGTCGCGGATGGAGCCTGCAATTACTGAAAATTTTGGGTTTATTGATAAATACATTGGCGATGCAATTATGGCGCTGTTTAATGGCAGTGCGGACGATGCGGTGAAAGCTGGAATTGCCATGCTACAGCAGCTTAACGAGTATAATATGAGTCGCAGTCGGCCCGATCGCGCGCCGCTACAAATTGGCATTGGCATCAATACGGGTTCTTTGATGTTAGGCACGGTGGGGGGGCAAAATCGGATGGATAGCACGGTGATTAGCGATGCGGTTAATTTAGCTTCTCGCGTGGAAAGTTTGACGAAAGAGTATGGAGTTTCGATGTTAATTACTCACAATACTTTTGTACAGTTAAATGATGTTTATGATTTTAGGTTGATCGATCGCGTTACAGTCAAAGGCAAATCGCGCATGGTAACGGTTTATGAAATATTTACGGCCGATCCGCCCGAGTTGCGGCAGAAAAAGTTAGATACAAAGACAATGTTTGAGCAAGGTTTGGTTTTCTACAATAGTGACAAATTTCTCGAAGCTACAAGATTGTTTTCGGCGTGCTTGCAAGTCAATCCTGGGGATAAGGTAGCTCAAATTTATATGCACCGATGTGTGAAACGGGCGATCGCTCCTGCATAAGCTTTGTTTGCCCGAGAGATTGTCTGTTATGTTCGAGAGGGGGAGAGGGGAAGAATGGGGAGCATATCATTTTTATAAAAAGCATTTTTTCTTTGAGTGCGAGCACGCAAGAGTTCGCGTATTGTACAATACGCGAGCTCTTGCGTGCTCGCACTATAAATACAAAACTGAGATGCTCCCGGGAGAGGGGGAGATGGGTATTCTAGATTTAAATATGCAATTTTAATCTAGAATACCATAATTCTGGTTTACTTTTTCCCAAAATAATGTAACTTTAGGGAAGATCCCAACCCCGATTTAGTAAATCATCCCCAAGTCTAAAATCTAAAATATAAAATCTAAAATCTAAAATTGTTTAGATTGGCAGGGAAACGGAAACTATTGTTTCTTGCTGTGGCAAACTTTCTATTTTAAATTTTCCTCCGTGCAATTCTGCTAGGCGTTGAACAATGGCCAAGCCCAATCCCAAACCTGGTTGTTGGTAAAGTTTGCGATCGAACTGCCTGTAAGCTTCTAGCTGTGCAATCTGATCGGGAGTCATGCCGCGGCCTTGGTCTTTGACAGACAGAATAAAAGTCTCATTTTCCACGAAAGTGCTTAATAAAACTGGCGTTCCTTCTAAAGAAAATTTGAAGGCATTGTCCAGCAGTTCCTCAACAATTTTTGTAAGTCTCATAGAATCAATAGCTACCGACGCATCCTGCAAATTTAATTTTAAATCATCTGTTCTATTCACCTGTTTCGCTTGCTGGAGCGCTTTTTGAGTGAGCAAAGATTGTACGCAGCTAAATTGGCTACAGCGCATTTCTTTTAGCAGTTCGGGATTTGTGCCTGCTATCTCAAGTTCTGCATACAGCAAAAAGTTCTGAATCAGCCGATATAAGCGATGACCTGAAGTGTTAATTTGACCGATCATTTCTAAGATGTCTGAATCCTCGAACACCTGATATTCTGACAAAATTAACTCGGAAAAGCCCAGAATAGCATTCAAAGGAGTCCGCAATTCGTGGGGGAGCGACATACTAATATTAATGCGTAATTCGTCTAGGGTTTTTTGAGATTGCTTGCTAATTGTTTTCTGTTTATCAAGTCGAATAGCAATTGCTTTTAGCAGTTCTTGTGGCGTACAAGGTTTAGTAATGTAATCGTCTGCTCCCATTTCCATGCCAGTGCGAATGTCACTTTTATCGGCTTTGGCTGTGAGGAAAATAAACGGAATTGTGGCAGTTATGGGGTCGGAACGCAAAGCTTTGAGGACGCCGTGACCGTCAATTTCCGGCATCATCATGTCGCACAAAATTAAATCGGGGATTTGTGCGATCGCCAATTTGATACCGACTTTACCGTCGTTCGCTCCAATGCCTTCAAAATTCTCGGCTTCCAGCAACTCTAAAATGTTTTCTCTAATCGATTCTTCGTCTTCTATTACTAAAATCTTTGCCACGGTTATTGCTCCTTTTCGTTAGTAGTTGTTGCAAAAGATCTGTGTGAGGATACTTGACAAATTTGTTTGTTTGTGTTGTTAACTGAGCGTTAAGTGGCGGATGCTTATAGTTGATAATTTAGTTGTGAAGCTGTACTGCATTTAAATTGTATAACCTTTATCCAAAAAATGATGTATGTCTGGTAATGGGTAATGGCTAATGGGTAATTGGTAATCGATAGTTTCTTTCCTATAAGCTTTCGGGAGCATCTCAGTTTTGTATTTGTAGTGGTGTCGGGAGCTCGCGTGCTTTATAAAGCACGCGAGCGGGGACGCTCGCACTGTAAAAAAAATGCTTTTTCCAAAACTGAGATGCTTCCAAGCTTTCTGAGGTTAAACTCCGGTAAAGAGGCTCTGGGCGCGTGTGTGTTATCAATCCGACGATCGTAGCAGAATGTGACATACCTCGTCTTTATGAGAACCGCTATATATTTGAATGAACTATTAACATTAATCAACTCGTCTTCCCCTCTCGCACTCTCTCTCTGGCGCAGCAGCTTATTGGCTAGCACAAATTAAAGGTAAGGTAATAGTGAAAGTTGTGCTTTTTCCTTCTTGACTCTCGATCGCCAGTTTGCCGCCGTGAAGTTCCACGGCTCTTTTCACAATTGCTAAACCGAGACCTGTTCCTGAAATAGTGCCGACATTTGTAGCTCGGTAAAAAGTTTCTAAGATCCGCTCTATATCGGTTTGGGGAATCCCGATGCCCTGGTCTTGAACCTGGAAAACAGCTTTGCCGTTTTGACAATTTAGTCGCAAGGAAACTGAACTGCCGGCGGGGGAATATTTGATGGCATTTGAGAGGACGTTTCCCAACATTTGCCGCAGCAGTTTTTCATCCATTTGAGCGTCGCAGTTGCCGCCTTCATGTATAAAGGCGATCGGATGTTGGTTGCTATCGTTGAGCTGCTGTTCTTCTACGAGTTGACGGCAAAATTTTTCGAGGTTTAAGGAAATCGGTTGAAATGGTAAGGTGTTTGCTTCTATTTTGCCAATTACGAGGATATCTTCTAATAACTCTGTCATGCGTTTGATGGCTAGTTGAATCCGCACAAAATGAGTAGATTTTTTTTCTTCTGACCACTTAGCGCTGTAATCTTGGAGCAATCCAGCGGAAAATTGGATGGTTGTCAGGGGGGTGCGGAATTCGTGGGAAACCATGGTGACAAATTTGGCTCGCAGTTCGGAAAGTTCTTTTTCTCGTGCGAGGGCTTTGAGAATTTCAGCTTCTGCGCGTTTGCGATCGCTAATGTCGCGGGCTTCAGCAATGAGTAGCAAAACTTGTCCTGTCTCATTTTTAACAGGTTTGAGTGAGAAATCAACTGTGACAATTTGGCCGTTTTTGCCTACCAAGTCGATTTCGCTGCGGAAAAACTCGCCGCGGCTGGCTTTGGCGATCGCAAATTGCAGTTGTTCGGAAAAATTTCGGGTTTGAGGCCAAATCACCATTTGCCAAATCGGGCGGCCGACTATATCTTGCGATCGCACTCCGGCAAAATCGAGGGCTGTCTCGTTGACTTCCAGCACGACTCCTTCGGGAGTCAGCAGCTTGGTGAGTTGAAACGAAGAGTCAAAAATCGCCCGAAAACGTCGCTCGCTTTCCCGCAGCATTTGGAATGTTTGCGATCGTTCGATCGCGTAGCGGATAGTCCGCACTAATAATGGAGTAGTAATTTGACCTTTAACAATGTAATCTTGAGCTCCCAAGCGAACTGATTCCAGGGCGATCGCCTCATCGTCCAAGCCTGTCATTACCACCATTGCTGTATCGGGAGCAACTTCTCGCAGGCGAGTTAGGGTTTCCAAACCGCGGCTGTCGGGTAAAGAAAGGTCGAGCAATACTATATCAAAGTGTTGTTTGGACAGTTGGGCGATCGCCTCATGCAGGAACTCAACAGACACGAGTTCCCACTGAACGCCCCCAGATACTTCTAAAAGTTCTGCAAGCAAATCAGCATCAGCGGGATTGTCTTCTATTAACAGAATCTTAATCCACATAGCTTAGAGGTTTTTGGCTGTAACATTTTCACGGCGTATCAATCTCAGCTTAAACTTTTTTTCTTGACCCTGCCATTTGCAACTTGAAAATTATTATTTGGTAACACTTCCAAACCACTTTATTTAGCCAAATTCAAGTCAAGCATAATGCAATCAAGACGGGGTACGCCCACTACAAACTTTCTGGCTGGAAAAAAATCCTTGCTGACCGAAGAGCGAAACGCAAGCCCCGGGCTAACGACACGGATCCAAGTCGGTAGCGGTTTCAACCGCCTTCAATATTTCTTTACATACATCAATCAATACGAAGGACAGTTTTAGATCTGATCGAGTATCTCAAACCCTTGATGGCTATAGGGCTGACTATTTTTTCAATCTTTAAGTCTAGCCCGCTCGTTTCAAAAAATCATTAAAAATGCCAGGGCTTAGTCTGTAACGCTTACAGAGTCGTTAAAAAACTGTCCGAACTATCGATCAATGAAACATATCGAAAATTGATGTTATGATTAAGAAGATTGAGTAGGAATAACCATCTACGTGTTGAAACAACCTAGTACGGTGCAATCCCGGCAACGGACATATCCGACTTGATTCGGAATAGTTAAAGGGCAAACAAAAGGCTGGTTGTTGAGCGTACCGTAACTTTTGGCTAGTGATGGACTCTGAAAGCAAAAAAAACTAAAGTATACGCAATGCTTGAAGAAATTCAAGTTGAGCGAGTAGCGGCGAATTGATAGCGCCTTTGTAGATCCGATTATGGTTTCTTCAAGAATCCCCTCGCCTTTAGGCATGGGGAGTATCAAACTCCATCTTCCACTCTTATGCCACTTGTGAAAAAAATGCTTTTTGCCAGACTTTTTCTAGCCAAGTGATACTATTTGCGATTCTGGCATGAGAAATGGCTCTGGGGTTTGCAGTTAGCCTACATTTGCATTTTTTACCGATATCAGGACTGCTGGGTGAATCCTCCTATACCGAATTTCAAAAAGTTGAAAAATTTTTCTATTGGCCATCAGCAAAGTATCTGTTGTTTAATTTAGAGGAAGTTTGACGACTGCGAGCCAGAATTCCTCAATTAACCTGACTACTTTAGTAAATTGTACGAAGTCTACAGGCTTAGTTATGTAACAGTTGGCGTGGAGCGAGTAGGACTTGGCAATATCCTCCGGAGCTGCTGAAGTGGTGAGAATCACTACAGGAATTAATTTTAAATTAGGGTCAGTTTTAATTTCTTCTAGCACTTCAACGCCACTTTTTTTGGGCAGATTCAAATCCAGCAAAATTAAATCAGGACGGGGTACGCCCAGATAGGGTGCTGTTTTGCGTAAAAACTTGATTGCTTCAACTCCATCCTCCACAAAATGTAAGTTATTCAATATTTTACCCTGACCGAAGGCTTCTATTGCCAAATCGGCGTCGCTGGGCGAATCCTCAATCAGCAGAATCTCAACGGGTCTAACAGTGCTTCGATCGCTCATAACTGGCGTATCCTTTTGATTAGAGGAAAAAAAATTGAACTTTGACCCTTCAGCTATTAATTATAGGAATAGTGAAGTAAAAAGTCGCTCCTTTTCCCTCCTGAGATTCCACCCATATCCGCCCGCCATGGCGTTCCACAATGCGCTTGCACATCGCCAAACCTATGCCAGTACCGGAATATTCGCGGCGTCCGTGCAGGCGTTGAAAAATGATAAAAATGCGATCGGCATACTCAGGAGCGATGCCAATGCCCCGATCGCGGACGCTGAACAGCCATTCGCCCTCTTGCCTTTGGGCAGCGATCTGAATGAACGGGATGTCTTCGCGGCAAAATTTGATGCCGTTGGCGATCAAATTTTGGAATAATTGCACCAGTTGAGATTCATCTGCCATCACCGTTGGCATCGCGTCGCAGGTGATGACAGCTTTTGTTTCGGCGATCGCAATTTGCAAATTGCACAAACTTTGCTTAACAGCAGCATTGCAGTCGGCTGGCTCAAACTCCTGACCCCTCGTTCCCAGTCGCGAATACGCCAACAAATCATTAATCAATTGTTGCATTCTGGTCGCGCCGTCAACAATATAATTAATATACTTATCGGCGCGATCGTCCAAATTTTCTTGATAGCGCTGGGCGAGTAATTGAGTGTAACTGGTAACGGCTCGGAGCGGTTCTTGCAAATCGTGGGAAGCCACATAAGCAAATTGTTCTAGTTCCTCGTTAGAACGCTTCAAATCTTCTGTAAGTTGCAGCATTTGCTCCTCTGCTTCTTTGCGGCCTGTAATGTTGTAAACCAACGCACAACAAGACAGCATATTCCCCAGATTGTCGAATACTGGACTGGTAGAAATATAAGTCCAAACATCTTTACCCTCCTTAGTTTTTAGTTGTACTTCACGTTTTTCACCAATAGCTTGCTGGCGCCAATCCACAGGATAGAGATTTGATGTTCTTTCCGGTTCGTCCGTGAAATCCAAAAGCGGTCTACCTAACATTTCTACTTCACTATAGCCAAGCATTCGTGCCATTGCGTGATTGACATAAGTCGTGAGGGAATTGCTGTCAATTACCCAAATACCTTCTTCTGCTAATTCAACTATTTGTCTGTACTTGAATTCGCTTTCCTGCAAGGCTCTTTCAGTTAGTTTGCGATCGGTGATATCTTTCATGAAACAGTGGTGACCGTTAAATGTCCCTTGGGCGTCGCAAGCTTTTACCAGAGTTATTTGCTTGTAAAAAAACGTTCCATTTTTCCGGACTCCTCTAGCTTCCACGTCTACTTTGCCAGAAATTAGCATCTCCTCATAAGCTGAGATTAGCATCTCAATATCATCAGGATGTACGGTGAGTATCCATTCCATACCGACCATTTCTTCGGGTTCGTAACCGCAGGTATGAGCGTAAGCTCGGTTAGCATTGACGTAGCGTCCCTCAATGTCCAGTCGCGAAATGCCTTCCACGGCATTTTGCAGGGCAATGGTGAGGTCGCGGAAATCTTTTTCAGCTTGTTTGCGATCGCTAATATCCTGACCGATACCCAAAAAACCGTTAATATTTCCGTTGTTGTCAAATAAGGCAGTCACAGACAGCAGTACCGGAAACCGCGAACCATCTTTGCGAATGTAACTCCATTCATTTTCGTCAGCTATTCCCCGACGCGCCCAGGCAACAAAAACCTCAAACCCCGGCTCTATTTTTACTCCCAATTCTTGAGAAAGAATTTCTGCTCTTTTACCGACCTCCACAGGATCGTGAATGATTGCTAGCGTAAATTTTCCCACCACTTCTTCGGAGGAATAGCCTAAAAGTTTCTGGGCTGCCAGATTAAATGTTTTAATCGTACCGTCTGGTTCGGTAGAAATAATTGTGTAGTTAGGGCTATTAAGAATTGCATTTTGCAGTTGCGTCAATTCTAACAAAGTGAACGCAATTTTTTGTCTGTAGGCGATTTCTTTTTGCAATTTGTGGTTGTAAATTTCAATTTGAGCAGTGCGAGCGACTACTCGACGCTCCAGAGTTTCATTGAGCAGTCGATTTTCTTCTTCTACCTGCTTGCGTTCTGTAATATCAGTAATAGTAGCAACATAACTTTTAACCTTCCCATTTTCTCCGACTTGACCGACAGCTTGACCGAATACCCAACTGATTTTAGTGCGATCGATGCCTTGAAAGCGGTACTCAGATTTAAACGGCAATTTCTCGGCAGCGGCGCTGTACCATTGGTCAAAAACCCGCTGGCGGTCGTCTGGATGAATGCCTTGGAACCACCCTTTACCCAAAGCTTCATCGCAGCCCATTCCCGAAATTTGACACCAGCGCTCGTTGACATACAAGCAATCTCCTATAGCGTCTGCATAAAATATTCCCACCGGCGAAGCTTCAGTTAAGGTTTGATAGCGAGCTTCTGTTTCTCGGCGTTCGATGATTTCTTGTTGCAGTATGCGATCGATCATCCCTAATTGAGTTGGACTCAGGAGAGTTAATGCTTGGGGAACTAAAGGAATTAATGCAAAAGCCGTGTAAGCAGAAATCGCGGCGGTAATCATTTTTAGACAGCCAGAAACCCAATAAACAGGATGCCAAAGCGTCCAAACTTCCATTACATGAGTAGTACCGCAGGAGATAATAAAGGCGGCAAACAGCCAAAAAATGTTGCGAAATGGCAAGTCTTTTCGCTGACTGATAAAATAAATTAGCGATAGGGGTATGGAATAGTAGGACAGGGCAATTATCGAGTCTGATACTATATGCAGCGCGACAAGCTCTCGCTGCCAAAGGTAACAGTGACCGTGAGGAATGTAATTCCCGATGAATAAGAGGTTATTTAAAACAGTCCACATGATAAAGAAATGGGTAATGGGGAATCGGGAATTGGGAATTGGGAATTGGTAATTGGTAATTGGGAATGGGTAATGGGGAATGGAAAATTTAACCCAATAACTTATAAGTTATCTCAAAATTCAAAAATCTACAGAAGACCGGGCGAAGGTCATTCGCGGCTACACAAACAAAACCCGCCTCCGCGGGTTGAAGTTTTATCTTTTTCCGTCTTCCTTCTTCCTTCTTCCGTCTTCCTTCTTCCGTCTTCCTTCTTCCTTCACCCATAAAAAAAGGGGCGAGCCCCAAGCCCGCCCCATCCAAAATTATGCTGCTGCTATTGATTAACCCAACAGCGCCTTAGCCTTAGCTACGACATTATCAACGGTGTAGCCAAACTTTTCTAGAGCAACGGGGCCTGGTGCAGAAGCGCCGAAGGTGTCGATGCTGATGCTGTCGCCTTCGGAACCTAAATAACGTCCCCAGCCGAAGCTAGAAGCTGCTTCAACTGCTAACCGTTTGGTAACAGCTTTTGGTAGTACAGATTCGCGGTAAGCGGCATCTTGCAAGTCGAACAATTCCCAGCAAGGCATTGAAACGACGCGGACTTTATTGCCTGCGGCGCGCAATTTTTCAGCGGCATCAACGCAGAGGTATGTTTCGCCACCGGTGCCGATTAAAATGATGTCGGGAGTGCCGCCGTCGTCGGACAAAGTGTAAGCACCTTTGGCTGTTCCTTCGATCGAGCTTCCGGCCAAATTGGGCAAGTTTTGACGAGACAAAGCCATCAAAGTGGGGCGTTTGGGGCTTTCAACTGCCACCTTGTAAGCACCGGATGTTTCGTTTCCGTCGGCTGGGCGCATTACCAATAAATTGGGGATGGCGCGCAGGGAAGCGATGGTTTCGACTGGTTGGTGGGTGGGGCCGTCTTCGCCCAAGGCTACGGAGTCGTGAGTCATGACGTAGATGACTCCGGCTTCGGAGAGTGCAGAGAGGCGAATTGCGCCGCGCATATAGTCGGCAAATACTAAGAATGTGGCGCAGTAAGGTATTAAGCCACCGTGCAAGAGCATACCATTGGCGATCGCGCCCATAGCGTGTTCCCGCACACCAAACCGCAGATTGCGTCCTTCGTATTGACCTTTTTGGAAATCTTTTTCACCCTTGAGCAAAGTCATGTTAGAAGATGCCAAGTCAGCGGAACCGCCGATCAATTCAGGTAGGACAGCAGCCAAAGCATTCAAACATTTTCCAGAATGATTCCGGCTGGAATCTGCCTTATCTTCCGGCTTGTAAGTCGGGAGAACTTTATCCCAACCTTCGGGAAGTGTGCCAGCAACGGTGCGCTCATATTCCGCTGCTTCTGCGGGATATTTTGCTTTATAATCAGCAAAAGCTTGATTCCATTCTTGCTCAGATTGAGCGCCGCGTTCAACTGCTTTGCGGAAGTGTGACAAAGCATCGCTAGGAATTTCAAACGGTGCGTATTCCCACTTCAAGAAATCGCGAGTTGCTTTCACTTCATCGGTACCCAAAGCAGCACCGTGAGAACTGTAAGAATTGCGCTTGTTGGGAGAACCGTAACCAATGATGGTGCGGACTTTAATCATGGACGGTTTGTCCGTGACTTTTTTCGCTTCTTCAATAGCTTTGTGAACTGCTTCTAGGTTAGTATCGTTGTCTAGAGCAGTATTGTCTACTGTAATAACGTGCCAGTTGTAAGCTTCAAAACGCTTGCCGACATCTTCAGTAAAGGCCAAGCTAGTGTCGCCTTCAATGGAAATGTGATTGTCATCGTACAGGGCAATTAATTTGCCGAGTCCGAGGTGTCCAGCCAAGGAACAAGCTTCGCCGGAAATGCCTTCCATGTGGCAGCCGTCACCCATGATGACATAGGTGTAGTGGTCAACAATGGTGTTACCGGGCTTGTTAAACTTGGCAGCGAGGTGAGCTTCTGCCATTGCCAAACCGACGGCGTTAGCAATGCCTTGTCCCAGAGGGCCTGTAGTAACTTCTACGCCTTCGGTGACAAAGTTTTCTGGGTGTCCGGGGGTTTTGGATTCCCACTGACGGAATTGCTTGATGTCGTCGAGGCTGACGCTATCGTAGCCGGTCAAGTGCATGAGGGCGTACTGTAGCATACAGCCGTGTCCGGCCGAGAGGACGAAGCGATCGCGATTGAACCACTTGGGGTTTTTGGGGTTGAACCGCATAAACCGATCCCACAGCACGAAGGCCATAGGAGCAGCGCCCATCGGCAGTCCCGGGTGTCCTGATTTTGCTTTTTCTACCGCATCGATGGCGAGAAAGCGGATAGAGTTGATGCAGAGTTCTTCGAGTGATTGAGTTGCAACAGCCATAATTCTGGTTTTTATATGTTAAGAGAGAGTGTGTGTGATATCATATCGGGTCAATCGATCGTAATTCTTGTAGGGGCGGGTTCACCAATAATCCCCAATGAAAACCAGAGTTTTAGTAAACCCGCCCCGACCCAAATAGTACGATCGATCGACCGGACATGATATGTGTGGTCGATTGTGGCAGAGGTGCGATGAGTCGAGTTCGATCGCCCGCGTCTCTGCTGTTCAGTTTCTGTGGAACTGCCGTGAGGCTGCACTACATATCATCTCACCACTTGCGATCGACAGACAACTTAATTTTTTAAGGTTTCGCCCGCTTTGACAGTTGGTAGTTGGCAGTTGGCAGTTGGCAGTTGGCAGTTGGCAGTTGACAGTTGGCAGTTGAGAGTGGGAATCAAACCGTTTATCTGTAAGGAGTTTAGTTTTTTTTTGTGAGATTATTTACGTCTGCGCCGGATGTGGCGGTTGCGATCGCAGATGTTAGTCAACAGTTAAGGCACGCCTGACGATCGCAAGTGTATCTTAGTTGTTTGAAAAATTCATCCCTGTTGCGCGGTTATGATAAAGTCTAGTGTTTCTCACATTTTGCAGCTTGGTCAGGAACAGGCAAGATGCTTGTCCCACAAAGAGTGAATTTTCTGGTGGGGTGAGCAGGCGAGCCCGCCCGGAGCGCCAGCACGAGAATAGTGCAAGATGTAAGATATTGGTAATTTTAACCAGGCAATAAGTAATGACTCTGAGTGAAGCCGAAGTCCGCAGTCAAAAAGTAGAAGAACTGCGATCGCAAGGCATAGAACCGTATCCTAGCCAATCCTACGCGCGATCGCACACAGCCCAACAAGTTCGCGAAATATTTAGTCAGCCGGGAAAAGAACTCGCCAACGGAGAAAGCGATCCCGAAGAAATTTCCCTGCGATTAGCAGGCCGGATTATTTCCAAGCGAGACAGCGGCAAAATTGGTTTCATCGATTTAAAAGACGCCACAGACAAAATTCAACTCAAAATCGAGAAAGCAATCGTCACCGGTGAAGTCGGTTTGAGCTTTGAACAAATTAAAAAATTGCTTGATATCGGCGATTTTGTCGGCGTCCAAGGTATTGGCTGCCGCACGCCACGGGGAGAACTTTCTATTTTAGTGCGGGAATTCACCCTTTTATCAAAAGCTACAATCCAATTTCCCGATGCTTATTACGGCATTAACGACCCCGAAGTTTGCCGCCGCCACCGCGAAATGGATTTGGCTAGCAACCAAGATGCGCTCAACCGTTTCATGCTCCGCAGCCGCATCGTTCAAAGCATCCGTTCCTATCTCTGGAAAGCAGATTTTTACGAAATAGAAACACCGACACTCCAAGCTATTTACGGTGGTGCTGCTGCTAAGCCGTTCATGACGCACCACAATGCTTTGGAAGTAGACTTATATTTGCGAGTGGCACCGGAACTGTTCTTAAAAAGAGCTATTTGCGGCGGTTTTGAGCGAGTATTTGAACTAGGAAAAGCCTTTAGAAATGAGGGTATTGACAGCACTCACAATCCCGAGTTTACCTCCTTAGAAGTTTACCAAGCTTATGCAGATGTGTTCGACATTTTAACAGTTGTCGAAGATGTGATGTGTTTTGCGGCGGCGGCTGTCTTTGGAGATGTCGTGGAAATTGAAAATCAGGGAGAAACCATCAGTTTAGAGCGCAAGTTCGACTACAGCGACAAATATCCCGGTTTTAGCGGCAAACACTGGCAAGTTAAAACGATGGTGGAAGCTGTCAGAGACGAGTTTGGGCTGGATTTTGACAGTTTGGACTTGGAAAGTGCGATCGGCTCTGCAAGCAAGCTAGAACTGCATCTGTCAAAGTTAGAACAACAAAGTTTAGGCTACGTCTTGTACGCAGTTTTTGACAAATTAGTTGTTCCCAAACTAATTCAACCGACATTCATCATCGACTATCCCGTCGAAGTCAGTCCTCTAGCCAAAGGACACCGCAGCAAACCGGGATTTGTCGAACGTTTCGAGCTATTTATTAATGGCACAGAATACTCGAACGGCTTCTCAGAATTGAACGATCCGAAAGAGCAAAGAAAGCGCTTTGAAGAACAGCTAGCGCAGAAAAACGCAGGCGACGACGAAGCGCATCCCATGGATGAAGACTTCATCCAAGCGCTATCTTTGGGAATGCCGAATTGTGCGGGAATGGGCATCGGCGTAGATAGATTGGTGATGCTTTTAACTAATACTCAAAGCATCCGAGATGCCGTAATGTTCCCGACAATGCGGCCAGTGAAAGATTAGTCAAATTTTGTAGGTGGTGTCTTGATTTATCAAGATTATAGCCCTTCTCAGATAGGTGAGGTACGTTGTTGGGCTTTAGCCCTCTTAGTGTATTATATAAGCTGTCAGTCATACCTCATCTTTTAGAGAAAAGCTCTAGTTAGACTCGAAAGGCTTTTGGATTTTCAAATCCCAAAATCCAAATTGACTTTTCCCCCTCAAAGCCGTGTCCGATCAATTAACCGCAGTAAGATTCGTTTGTAGTGCGGACTTCAGTCCGCAGCCAAAAAGCGGAATTAATTAAAGTACGTTGTTGGGCTTTAGCCCTCTTTAGACATATATAAAAAGGGCTAAAGCCCAACAACGTACCTATTGATGCAAAAAATCGTTTAAAATGGAATTGCGCCCTAATCTTGCAAAAAAATAACTTCTCATTGTTAACTCAGAAAATATGACACTTATTCAAGAAAAAACTCTAGCCTCAAAAGTTCGCGCCGACTTCCCCATTTTGACGCAAAAAGTCAACGGTAAACCGCTAATTTATTTAGACAACGCAGCGACTTCCCAAAAACCCCTAGCTGTACTCAACGCTTGGCGCGATTACTACGAACAATACAATGCCAACGTCCACCGCGGCGCCCACACTCTCAGCGCCAAAGCAACTGATGCTTACGAAGGTGCGAGAGACAAAGTTGCAGCATTTATCAATGCAGCATCGCGACAAGAAATTGTTTACACTCGCAACGCCACCGAAGCAATTAACTTAGTTGCTTATTCTTGGGGTTTAAGCAATCTGCAAGCGGGAGATGAAATTATCCTGTCGGTGATGGAACACCACAGCAATCTCGTTCCCTGGCAAATGATTGCTCAAAAAACTGGTGCGGTGTTAAAGTTTGTAGAGTTGACTGCAACTTACGAGTTTGATTTGGAACAGTTTAAAACCCTGGTTTCCCACAAAACTAAGTTGGTATCTGTGGTTCACGTTTCCAATACTTTAGGCTGCATCAATCCAGTCAAAGAAATATGCAAAATTGCCCACAGTTTCGGCGCCAAAGTTTTAATTGATGCTTGCCAAAGCGTGCCGCACATGGTAGTAGACGTGCAAGCAATGGATTGCGATTGGCTGGTTGCTTCCGGCCACAAAATGTGCGCTCCGACTGGTATCGGTTTTCTGTACGGTAAACTAAACTTGCTGAGAGAAATGCCTCCGTTTTTCGGCGGCGGCGAGATGATTGCTGATGTGTTTCTCGAATATTCCACCTATGCTGATTTGCCGCACAAGTTTGAGGCGGGGACTCCGGCAATCGGTGAGGCGATCGCCCTTGGTGCTGCGATCGACTATCTTAGTAACATAGGCATGGAGCAGATTCACGCCTGCGAAGCCGACTTGACAGCTTATCTCTTCCAACAATTGCGGCAAATTCCCCAGATCAAGATTTACGGGCCACAACCAGACAGCAACGGCGAAGGTAGAGCAGCGCTAGCATCCTTTAGCGCCGGAGAACTTCACCCTCAAGACTTGTCTACGATGTTGGATCAGGAGGGCGTCGCGATTCGTTCCGGGCATCACTGCACGCAAGCTTTGCACCGCTATTTGAACATTTCATCTACTGCACGGGCGAGTGTGTATTTTTACAATACCTATGAGGAGATTGATGTGTTTGTCAAAGCGTTGAAAGAGACGATCGACTTTTTTGGTGAGATGATGGGGTAATTTGGTGAGGTGGGCTTTTGCCCACCCCCTAGTAATATGATAAATCTCAGATTCGCAATCCCAAATCCCAAAACCAGAACGTAACATGGTAAAATTGGGCTGTCAACCCAAAGGAAAGGCAAAAATATAAAGTGTGTTAGATGAACTAGGTGCATATAGACAAAGCCTAGGTTTACCACCGGCTGGCAGCGAAACCGATAAATCAACCATAGCTAAAGTAGAAATAGCGGGTAAAAGTTTTTTTGGCATCAACTCTGGCAGCAACCCCAATCGTCGGCAAATAACCTTTAATGTCAATCCTATCACCAAAACCCACGCTGAAGCCGATGCTTTTCAACAAGCAGCCGATGCGGGAATTAGAGGAGGTAAAGCACGTTTGATTTGCGATCGTGAACTTTGTGCCGCCTGCGGCTTAAGAGGTGGAGTAAACTCTATGGCTTGGCAGTTAAATATAGAAGAATTAGAAATTATTACTCCCAGTGGAAGTAAGACAATAACCATTAAACCGCCAAATACAAGGAGGCAATAATGTTTGTATTAAACCTGTCAGCAGAAAATTGGGTTGGCAACCAGGATGAAGGTAATTTAATAAAAAGTCCTACTTGGAATCAAATAGAACAAGCCATTCGCGAGTTGAATGGGAAAACTAAAACTTTAGTTACCTTGGGTGCAGATGACGAGTCTTATATGAGCATTGGTGGTGGTGAATTCGGCAAATATATTGTTAACATAACTTTTGATAACGTTAGCTTCTATAATTTAGTAGAGCCATCAAAACCAGATGCAATAGAAAAGCTAGTTGTCGGCGGACAAGAAGGCAATTATTCCGCCAAAATGTGTGTGAATTTAGAGACTGCACTGTTGGCAGCCCAAACATTTACAGCATCAGGAGAACTTCAAAAATCGCTGTCTTGGGAAGAAGAGAAAGAATTAGCGGTGTCATCAAATAAGATTTAATACAACCCGCGTTCATTCGCGTGCATCCGCGGCTCAAAAAAGAACGCTTTTTGGGAACTAACTTTGCCCGTGCTACAATAAAACCAGAGTTTTCTCAGCTCAAGGAGATTTTGAGATGATTGCTACCACTTCAAGTTTAGCCGAACAGAGAACCCTGCTAGAAAATATTAGCTGGTCAACCTTTGAAACCTTGCTCAAAGAAATAGGCGATAAGCGAGGTTATCGCATAGCTTACGATGAAGGGAGACTGGAAATTATGGCGCCATTATTTGAACATGAGAACTACAAGAGCAATTTCGGTAATTTCATCATTGCTTTAGCAGAAGAACTCGACATTGAAATTAAAAGTGCTGGCTCAACTACTCTCAAACTCAAAAATGCTAAAAAAGGCATAGAACCAGATAACTGTTATTATATCCCAAATGAACCAGCAGTTAGAGGTAGGCAAGAACTAGACTTAGAAACTGCCCCACCGCCAGATTTAGCCATTGAAATAGATATTACCAGCAGTTCAATTAATAAGTTTGCCATTTACTCAGCACTTGGAGTCCCGGAACTCTGGCTATATAACGGGCGAGTTTTGAAATTTTATCAGTTGGTAGAAACAGAATATATTGAGCGCGAATTTAGTATTGCTTTTCCCTTTGTATCAGCAGCGGAAATGGCTATTTTTTTCACTCGCACTCAAACGATGGGGGAAATTGCTTTGCTGAAATCTTTTAGGACTTGGGTTAAAGGGAAAATATAGCATCAGGAATTACGGACAAACTGGCTTTTATTGTGGCGAGTTGGCAAGATCGTGTCCGCAGTCAGTAGCACGATAAAATAGGTTTGTAGTAAGGACTTTAGTCCTCTTTAAACTATGAGGACTAAAGTCCTCACTACGAACTTTATAACGGCGGACACGATCTAAATTTAGATAATTAAAACTCACTAATTTCAGGATGGATAAACTGATAGCCAGCCGCCTTAATTTTTTGATTCGATACCCTCGCATTATAAGGCCGCACGCTGCTCACAGATGTATCCCAAGTAGCTTTCGGTAGATTGTGAGTTTCAAAAATGCGATCGACTAATTCGCGACTGGATAGCGACACATCCCCGACTAAATTATAAATCCCCTGCAATCGATTGTCCAATGCAAAGGTCAATCCCCCAACAATATCATCTCGATGCACCCAATTTGTCGCATCTTCCCCGGCGCCCGGACGAGTTGTCCCAGCCCAACGTCCAAAGATTTTAACTAATTCTCGCCCGGGCCCGTAAATGCCACCCAAACGGAGAATGCAAACTTGCAGGTTTGGATTCGATGCTGCTAATAAAACTCGTTCGGTTTCGGCGAGAATTTCACCGTTGGGATTGGCGGGCGCGACGGGTGATTCTTCGTTTACCAGTTTACCTTGACAGTCGCCGTACACTGAATAAGTACCCGTATAAATCACCTGCTTGACTGTCGGTGTTTGCTGTAAAACTGATACCAAAGTTGTCACAGTTTCTAAGTAACTTTCTCGATAAGCATCAGCATTTCGAGCACCGACGCACAGCATAACAGCATCTTGGTCTTGCAGTAAACTCGCGATCGCACCTGCATCATTTCCCTTAAGCACAACTACCCGCTGGGCGACACCCTCCAATTCACTAACTCGGCTCGCCGTCGTAGTTGTCGCCGTCACGGTACAATCAGATTTACCGCGTAAATGTCGGGCTGTCGCAGTACCCACATAACCGCAGCCGACGATCGCAACTTTCATCAAAAATTCTCCATTTTGTCCTAGCCTCTAAGATTATTGCCGGTTTTTGCGAAGATTCGAGGTCAGGTTTGTGGTACGATCGAGATCGTCGCGAGCGATCCCAGTTGCATCATGTCCGAACAAGATATTTTTGCTACATCTTCAGAAACCGAACTTTTAGCTTTTTACGGTTCTTTATTTGCGATCGCAGCCGCCGACGGTTCTGTTGATATTGACGAACTAAATTTGTTGTTTAAAACCATAAATTTAGACAAGTTTTCGGATTCAGCCAAGGCTCAAATCCAATCCTACACTGCGACTCCACCATCTCTGGCCGACTGTTTGCAAACACTCAGTCAGTCAAAAGAACCGCTGCGCTTGGGAGTTATGTATTTTTTAATCAGCATTGCTTTGGCAAATAATACGCTGCATCCCACAGAAAGCGAGGCGATTCAATCCGCGAAAAAAATGCTCGCAGTTTCCGATTTGCAAATTCAAGCCATGCAAGAATTCATCGCAGACATGAAACAAATACAGGAGGCTGCACCCAAAAATAATCAAGCATCAGCATCATTTAATACTGCTGTTTCCCATCTCAAAAACAAGGGCATTCCTATCGATTTAATTGACCCCAAAAGAACCCCAATAAACCTCAGCAATCCGCAACCAGACTATTCCGATGAAAGTTTTTGGGCAAAACTTAAAAAATTTGCTTTAACCGCTGGCCGAGAAGTAGTTGAAAAAGCTTTGACGCTTTATTATACTGCTCAAAATCCCAACGTACCGGCTTGGGCTAAAACCGTTGTTGTGGGAGCTTTGACTTATTTTATATCTCCGGTTGATGCGATTCCAGATATATTAGTCGGTGTTGGATTTACAGACGATTTGGGGGTGTTGCTGGCGGCGATAGCGACTGTTTCAGTATACATTAATGCTGAAACTAAAGCACAAGCACAGCAGAAAATGAGTGATTGGTTTGGTAAATAATCTTATCAGGTTTGTAGTAAGGACTTTAGTCCTGCTAAACTTAAAAATTAAGAAGGACTGAAGTCCTCACTACGAACTTTTAAGAAGGACTGAAGTCCTCACTACGAACTT
Source organism: Microcoleus sp. PH2017_28_MFU_U_A (assembly GCF_020738035.1). Lineage (NCBI taxonomy): Bacteria > Bacillati > Cyanobacteriota > Cyanophyceae > Oscillatoriales > Microcoleaceae > Microcoleus > Microcoleus sp. PH2017_28_MFU_U_A. The sequence continues at coordinate 65,298 of NZ_JAEQCX010000031.1, read as the reverse complement.
TTAAGAAGGACTGAAGTCCTGACTACGAACTTTTAAGAAGGACTGAAGTCCTCACTACGAACTTAGTGATTGTGGATTCTCAGTCTTTCAGCGGCTTACCTTCTCGATTGATAATACGGCTTTCACCATCTTTAGCCGTGACATTTTCATAAACCCCTTCATCTCGCTTCACATACTTGCTGAAGCCCTGATTTTTGTAATCAGTGTCGGATGTCGGCTTCATCAACCTCGGAGCGCTCAGCATTCGGCGTACCGGAGTATCTCCAGGAGTATCCCCAAGTTCGCACTTAGCCAACTCGCATAGTTGGGCCCAAGTCGAAACTTCCAGGTTCATGCTGTGCGAAACTTCTAACTGCTGGTTGTTTGTGGGACAAAAATAATCGTATACAGGCATACTAAGAATCTCGCTTGCAACTACTAAAATTACTAATTGCACGGTAACAGTGAGTATTATAACTCAAAATTACTAACAATTCAAGTCAAAAAAGCAAAGTTTACTATTTTTAATGGTTGTTGAAACAGCAAATCAGCTATATTATTAACCCTGTGCAGTTGCTCCCGAATGCGATCGAGACCAAGCCCAATACTACGCTACCCTGAAATCCTCTGACTCGATCGACGGCTAGCAAATGCCCCCAAGACTTCTCTGAATGCCGTCAAAGGATTTATCGTCATTTCAGACTGCGCCCAAACTACTGATTTTAAGTTTCAAGTGTATTCATCTATTCACCAGTGAGGATTTACCGATGAGCGATTTCAAAGTTACGCCAGAAGTGGAGCTGAATACAGCTCAAATGTTGGAGCGATACCAACTACAAGATGAGACTATTCTGCGGCGTTGGGCAAAACTGCACGGCATCAACAGCACTCGCGGTTTCTTCTATCCTAGTGAAGTAGATTTGATGGATCACGCTCACCATCACCTCTACAATTTGGGAATGAGTGTTGCTGAGTATCAAAGTCTTTTAGACCGGCGCCGCAGCCATTCTCAGACATCAGGGGATCAAAATAAAACAGTAGCAAGTCAAGTTGCTGATGAAGCATACGATGCCATAGAAATGCTGACAGATCAGTATTCAGAAGCTATTGATTTAATGGGAGAACGTATAGCAGATCATTTCATCGATGAACTCGATTTATCTGTGATGCGACACCTTTCTCAAAAAGTTAAAGATCGTCGCACACTCAACGGCCAAACTAAAAAACCCAACCGTTTTCTCCAAGTAATTAAAGCTGTGTTGCAACCGAGCAGTGAAAATACGCTTCTGGTTCCCAGAAAAGATGATGACTCTAGTTTAGAATTAGAACACCATCACCGGCTCGGCTAGCCGATTGATTTGCAAGGCTAAGCGCTACTTGTCGCGGTAAGGTGCGCGTCGCGCACCCTACATAATTAGGTTATGTTTCCGGGATTGTGAAGGCAATAAACTTGCTGTTTTTAACCAAGAAGAATGGGTTTAGAGCCTCCTCCTTCGAGGGAGAAATAAAACAAAATTATTCACTGTTTCATTCCTAGGACTTATAGGTAGAGGTCGCTCTCCAACTGTCAACTGTCAACTGTCAACTGTCAACTGTTGAACAGCCTAATTTACCTTGCAATTATCAATTTAAGACTGGAGAGAGATGTGCTTTGCCTCGGAATTACCTAAAATATAGGTTTAATTGAAACAGTTAATCTAGCTAAAGGTAGAGAAATGATTAAATCATGGATGGTAATTGGAGCAGTCGTCTTGATAGTAGCTTTGGCGATTAACAGAATCTCGACCAGTGACATCCAATGGTTCAACCGATTAGTGCGTCCGAGATGGCTAAAAATTGAAGCAGCAATTCCCATAATTTGGACAGTAATTTTTATTTGTGGAGCTTGGTCAGCAGTGATTGTTTGGGAGCAAGCACCGGGAACTCAGGAGACTTGGTTGAGAATGGGTTTGTACCTGCTTTTAGAAATAGTAACTATGTCTTACACGTCGGTTATGTGCAAAGTTAGGAGCCTCAAAGTCGGTACGATAATCGGCGGAACTGGCGCAATTTTAAGCGTGCTGCTAGCTTTGAGCGTGTTGCCAGTTTCTGAATCAGCGACCTTGTTATTGCTGCCTTACATACTCTGGAGTCCGATCGGCACTTACACGACTTGGGCGATGATGCACCTGAATCCGGCGGATGTTTAATTGATAGAAGGAAGAAGGAAGAAGGAAGAAGGAAGAAGGAAAGATGTGTAGGGTGTGTAGGGTGTGTAGGGTGTGTCACCATAAACAATTTCTCTACTCAATCGACAATCTCACGGTGACTGTTTGCAAATACTATTGCATCATTTTTATAGTATTCATAAAAAAGCTTGCTACAACAAAAATGTTGGGCGGAGTGAAACGAAGGGTTGTCTTCTCACCCTTGAAGCTCCCTGGTGCGTCGCTATTAGATTGTCGGTCTTTTTTGAAGATTGGCTATGGCGACACACCTTACGGAAAACTTAAAAATCCCAAATCCAAAATGGTATAGCCTAACGGCTCGGAGACCGGCTTGGTGGCTCGGTTTCCGGGGGTTCGGGAGCCACAGTCGGTGACTCAGCAGCCGGAGGATTCAGCGATTCCTCCCAAATTTTGATTTGCGATCGCGCTTGCTCAAAAGCCCGAGAACCGGAGGGAATTTTCTTTAAAGTCGCGATCGCCCCAGCCAGATCCGACGACGATTGTTCCACACCCATCGCCAAAATTCGCTGGCTCCACTCCTCAATCGCTTCGCTAGCCTGCCAGCGGAGCGAACTCGTATCGGGTACCTGAAGCGCCAGCGTAATTGCTGATTGCAAGGAGTCAGCAGTTCCCGCTTGGGCGGCCTGACGGGCGCTCTGCAAGCCTTGCTCGCCCTGCAATTGAGCTTCCCAAGTCCGAATGTTCGATCGAGCTTCTTCATATAGCACCCGTCCCGATCGAATCCGGCGGGCTATATCAATGGCCTCGGTCAAATTCCCCCTAGCCGCTAGTTGCTGAGCTCTCTCCAAAAACGGCTGGTCTTGAAGGCGCTGTCTTCTCTCGATCCAAGCTTGAATTTTGGTTTGAGCTTCCCCGTAAAGCGCTCTTCCTTGGCCGATCCGAGAAGCTTGAGCTACGGCTGCTTCCAGAGAATTTGGATCGCCCGTAGTCGCTAAATCGTTAGCTCTTTGCAGGTACGGACTGTCTTCTAGCAGTTCGATTTGACGGCTCAAGCGATCGATTTGAGTCCGAGCTTCCTTAGAGCGGGGATTTGATTCCGGGACTGTTTGCAATTGGCCGATCGCAGCCCTCAAGTCCTTGACCCCTCCCGGCGCTGCCAGCCTACTTGCCAAATCCAAAATTTTCACATCAGCCATTTCTTGCTGCCAGCGGCCGACTAAATCTTGAGCTTGTTTGTACAAAGGGCGGCCGTCTTTCAACTTTTGAGCCAGATCGATCGCCTTAGACAAACCATCAACAGAGCCGGTCAAAGCCTGAGCCGTAGCCTGAGCCAACTCGTTAAAATCCTGTACTTGTTCCTTTAAATTTGCAGCCTCTGGAATCTTGTTAGCGATCGAGATCGCCTGCTGCCAATCCCCTGCTTGCAAGCGTTTTTGGGCGATCGCCATCACTTTCTTGCTAAATTCCGCGATCAGCTTATTGGCAGCTTGATACAAATAACTCTTTTGATCGATGCCCTGAGCCAGCTTAATCCCTGTCACCAGATTGTCCAGCCCTCCCTCCGAGGCTGTATTCCTGGCTTTTACCAACTTATTGCCCTCAGCCTTTGTCGTCTGAATTACCTTAGTGAGTTCCTCATACTTCGTCGATTCCCAAAAAGTATTTCCCGTATCCAACAGCAGAGTAGCTTGGCGGAAAGCCAGCCCCCACTCTTCCTGACGCAAGTGGTCTTCTGCCGTGCGGTAAAGTTTCTCTGCATCGCTCCATGTTGACTGCCACTTTTCAATCTGCTGTCGCACCGTCGCGTAAGCGGGAACGTCTTGAGGAACCTTGCGGGCGATCGCGATCGCCTCATCCAGCTTTCCTTCTTGGAAACTAGAATTTCCCAACCTGAGAATATCCTGCGACCAGCGATCGATCTGACCGTTAATTCTCGATCGCAGCGGGTGGTCTTGTGGCAAAGCATTCACTAATTCGATCGCGCGCAGCAAATCATCCGCCGTCCGCTTGCTGGCTGCTTCTTGAGCGCAAAAAAAGCGATCGTTAGCAGAAGCCGTCGGCCAAAAAATCTTCGAGCAATTCGACTGCGAGGTTAGGTTTAGCAAAGACGAAATTGCCACAAACCCCATACCCACCGACATCAGCAAACTCACCGCCAGCCAAAACTGCCATTTTTTCGACCAGAAGCGCCACAGCCGATAGGGGTCACGTGGCGGTTGCGAGTTTTCTCCAGACTCTTTCGGCTGCTGTTCCAGATGCCCTCCCGGCAGTTTTCCTGAAGTAACCAAATCTCGGATTTCTTTAAGTCGCTCAGCGCGATTTTTCCTGGCTGGAATTGGCACTAGCGAGGAAGTATCCTTTTTTGACTCCAAGGATTCTGATGCAGACCAACGGCCTGGTGTTTTGCGATCTTGACTCATAAATCTCCGCTCACCACAAACAGCAACCAGCCAGTGTTAGTTATTTTAAAACTGCGATCGCTGATATCTACTGCTCTATAGAATGTATCCATCACTTTTACCAGAAAGAATTGGTTTCAAGCCTATCCCTTATGGGGATAATTTAAAAGAAGATTATTCATTACTCCAATCCACTTCCTTCTAGGTAGAGGTCAACTGTCAACTGTCAACTGTCAACTGTCAACTGAATGAAATACTCCTGCAGGCGGAACACTGCAAGAGCCGTAGCTTGCGGGGCCCGACGCCATCGCCCACAACGCCCCAAACAAAATTTCGTGATTAGTTGACATACTCACCGCCCTAAAAGTGCGGTGATTCTTGACGCTTCACAGGGGTCTGCTACCGAAGTAGTCTTACGTCCCCTCTGCGCCCGTTTAGAGTCGTGGCAATGCCCTATCCCGACTTTTTCTATATTTCTCGCAGCATTCAAATCCCTGTCTTGCTGAGTGCCACAATTAAGGCACAACAGCGAACGAATAGAGAGGTCTAATTTGCCCCACTTAAACCCGCAATCTGCACACACCTGACTGGTAGGTTCCCAGCGACTAATTACCCTAAATTCCCTGCCTAGCTGTTCAGATTTAGCCTCACACAGTACCCTAAACTCATACCATCCTTGCTGACTAATGCTAAGCGCAAGTTTGCGATTCTTGACCATGCCAGACACGTTCAAATCTTCTAAAACAATTACTTGGTTTTCGTTAACTATTTTGCTTGACAGTTTGTGCAGGAAGTCTTTGCGCGTGTCTGCAATTTGGTTATGCAGTTTGGCAATTTGAAGCCGGGTTTTATTTCGGCGTTTTGAGTCTTTGAGTTGCCTTGCTAGCTTGCGTTGAAGAGAGCGAATTCTTCGGTCTAGCTGCTTGTAGATTGGGCTTTGAGCTGATGTTCCATCACTCATTACTGCAAAGGTTTTAATGCCCAGATCGATGCCGATGCTGTGGTTTTTGGCTTCGACTAGATCGGGATTAATCTCTACAACAAAGCTTAAGAAATAGCGATTGGCACAGTCTTTGATAACGGTTACAGAACTAGGAACTGACGGCAATTTCCTAGACCAGACTGGATTAACAACTCCAATCTTGGCTAAATAAACCCCATCTCCCTTGATTGAAAACCCCCCGCGAGTTAATCTTGCAGACTGACTGTTTGCGCGCTTTTTGAAATTGGGATAGCCGCTTGAGCGCCCTTTTCTTTGTCCCTTGCAAGACTCAAAGAAGTTTTTAAACGCTGTCTCTAAGTCTGCTATTGACTGTTGTAAGGGGATTGCCGATACTTCACTCAGCCATGCCCTCTTTTCTGTTTGCTTACCCTGAGTGATTATTAGTTTCTGAAGTTCTGCTGATTTGGGTTTCTTTTCAGATTGCTTGCAAAGTGCAAGTGCATCATTCCAGACCACTCGAACACAACCAAATAATTGAGCCAAGCTCTGTTTTTGTTGGTCGGTTGGATAAAATCTGTATTGATACCTTGCTTTCATTTTTTTACTTTTGTTCTTGCTCTATTATACTAGGTTTTGCCAAAAAAGTCAGGAATAATTAAAGCCGTCCTATAAGGACGGGGCTTTAGACCCATTGTCCCGATAGCAATGCTTGAGGAACTTCAACATCACATTGCAAAGTGAGCATGGCATAGTAACCAGATGCTCGCTTCACAATACGAATTTGCTTAACTTCAAACCCCTCTAAAATCGGGCGCGATAGATGTATCTTGACGGGGCCAATCTTAGGCAAATTAACCCAGTCTGCACCCTCAAAACGTTGAACGGATTCTAGGTTTAATTGCGGAAACACAAATGAGCGCATCGGCTTTTTAAACCTAGGAAACCCGTGCCCCCGATCGCACATCGCCACAAACGCTGCCTCTAAGAAAGCGCAACACCTGTTGCAAGACATGGGTATGAGGTAGCTTCAGTTCAGGAATCAACTGCTTTGCCTGGGAAAGCGTTTTGCACGCTCCGCGCAAAGGTTGGACGGGGTGCATCAGCGGGGATAATGTATTCCTGCCGGATGCTGCATGAGTTGACATCACACTTACGGGAGTTCACCCAATCCTTCCGTTCTCGCAATGCAAAGTTGTAGACCTTGCGGCAGATAGTCAGCCACTGGTCGATAGTTTCGCGTTGTGCGTCGGTGGGAATGAGTTTGTATTCGTAGGTGAGATTCAACATTGCACCATTTTACAACCAGCCTGAATAAATAATATTCCGTTTATTCAAATTCCTCGACGTAGAGTTCTAGGCGACTGAAGTCGCCTCCGGCTTATCCCCAAGTCGGTCGCCAGGGGCTTGCTCCTGGTTTTTCGGTCATCCCCAACTCGCACTCAATAGAGCCAATTACACATTATGGTCTCAAGAACCGGAATTCGATCGCAAATCCCCGATCAGTTCGGCAAGTTCCTCGGTGTTAGCCTTGTAAACCTCATTGCAGAAATGGCAAGTAGCCTCAGCCCCGCCATCTTTTTCGATCATGTCTTGAAGTTCGGCTTCACCCAACATTTTCAGAGCTCCCAAAACTCGATCGAACGAACAGCCACAGTGAAAGCGCACCATCTGAGTTTCCGGGAAAATTTCCAGGCCCATATCACCCAGCAACTCTTCCAGAATCTGGTGCAGCGTTTTGCCCGATTGTAGCAACGGCGTAAAGCCCGACAGTGCAGTCACCCTAGATTCTAGAGTTTGCACAAGTTCTTCATCCGTCGCCGCCTTCGGCATAACCTGCAACAGCACGCCCCCAGAAGCTTGCACCCCCGCCGCCCCCACAAACACCCCCAAAACCAGAGCCGAAGGAGTCTGTTCCGAGGTTGCCAAATAGTGAGTCAGATCGTCCCCAATTTCGCCGGAAACCAATTCTACCGTACTTGAGTAAGGGAAGCCGTATCCAGCGTCGCGCACCACATACAAATAGCCGTCACCGATGGCGCCGCCGACATCAAGTTTGCCTTTAGCATTGGGCGGCAATTCCACTGAGGGATTGCTGACATAACCTCGAACCGTGCCATCAAGTCCCGCATCAACCAGAAGTCCGCCTAGGGGCCCATCTCCTTTGATGCGAATGTTGACTCTCGATTCGGGCCGCTTCATGCTGGAAGCGAGTAACAGCCCTGCTGACATTGTGCGTCCGAGGGCTGCTGTAGCGACGTAGGAGAGCTTGTGCCGCCCTCTTGCTTCTTCGGTGAGGCGGGTGGTAATGACGGCTACAGCGCGAATTCCACCATCTGCGGCTGTAGCGCGAATTAATTGATCGGCCATGAAAAACCTGACTTGTCTTTTGATACTGCTGGAACTATTTTAGAAGTTCTTGAAGGTTGTCGCAGCAAATGGTCAGTTCGGAAGGGCGATCGAGCTTCACGACTCCTCAGGGTGCGGGGGCTGCGACGCAATGCCGTTTTATTCTCATCATATAAAAATTGCGTTGCTTAATCAGGGTATGAAAAAAAATAAGTTGAAAATCCCCAAGCTTTGTCGATACTGGTTTCTATGACTGGCATATTTAGCCTTTCATACCGTAAATCAGCAACGCCTGGTTTTTGGCGAATATTCGATCGCGCGGGACATTCCTGCACGCTGTCACGCATTTACCGCTGTTGTTCGCTGGCTCAGATTTGAAGAAGCAGTCACCGAACTTGATGATGTGCAAGTAATTCCCGAAGTCGAAAGCAGATGGCTTTAGATTTTTAGACTGAATAAATTGCTCAATTAATCACCTTGAAAGTTTAAGAGTATGTGATATCAAATTCGCATTTAACTCAATACGCTTGGTTAGTATTTTTTGGTCGTTGCAAGGAACCATCTTATGAACGTGAGCCGTAGGAAAGCAATCGCAAAGTCTATTTTATACATCGTTATTTTATCTATATTGACAGTCTTAACTGAACCGTATTGGGATTCAAATAATGTTTAAAATTTAAGCTATTGAGCATTTAAATTACATATTCCGACGATACTCTGAGCAATGTCACACTCATAGCTTGAGTAATTGTTGATACAGAATTTGAATGTAGATAAAGCTTATACTCCCGCTAACCTAACGATCACCTAACCTTTACCTGGGTCGGTTAGAGTGAGATCGCTAGGTCTCACACTAATGTTTTTTAGCTGGAAATAACGGATATGCCACCAACATCGAAAGCACTTTTAGCGGAAGTCCAGCATAACACAGGAGCAACTCGAAACTTGCATTTTTATGCAAAGGGCGAAACCATTCCTTTAATGTCCCAAGGCCTTTGGCGCGTCTGTCAAGGTTTAGCACAACTGAGTACCCTTTATCCCACCGGAGAAGAAGGACTTTTGGGTTGGGTGGGGCCTTCGATGTGTTTCGGTTTGTGGTTGACTTCCTTGCAGACTTACCGAGCTACGGCAACATCAGACGTTTATTTGATGTGGTATTCTATGGTGGAAATTGAAGCTTCTCCTCAATTGGCTCACGAGTTGTTGCCTCAAATGGTGCGGCGGCTGCGACAAATGGAATCAATTTTGGCGATCGCCGGACAGCGCCGAGTAGAAGACCGTTTGTATCAACTTCTGCTATTATTGCAACAGGACTTCGGTCAGCCTGTGGTTGAGGGAACTCGTTTGAGCATCCGCTTGACACATCAAGATATTGCTAATACTATTTGCACGACTCGCGTAACGGTAACGCGAATGTTGGGAAAATTGCAGCAGCAAGGGTTAATCAGTCGAGATGGCGATCGGCATTTAATACTTAATAAAGGTGTTTTTGCGTCCACCTCCGATTTGTTTGGCTGCAACCCTCAAGCAGTCTAGAACCGACATCTATCTATTCGCATCTACACTCTACATAAAGTCTTCGAGTATTGGCTATCAAACCCCACTGCATGAGAATTGTTGGTCTCGATATTGCTCCCGCTATCTACAGCAATACCTTTGCAGTCAAAAAAGATATAATTAAACGGTGCATCTACTTAAACAATAAACCAATGGCTAACTCAACTCCAGAAACACCAAAACCAGACAAAAAAGAATTAACTGATATCACAGCTAAACCTCAAGAAAAACAAGAAGAACCGCCAAATAAGGGTGACGGGCGGCAATAGATACAACGGCGGTTGAAACCGCGTCTATACCGTCTTATTCATGGGCTTGTTTTAGCGGAAATAACTTGACAAATTACTCAGCTTGTGTATTGCCGTTGGTCGATCGCAACTTCGGCTTGGACGGCTGTCCCCGCCGTCCATCCAGAGAAACCACCTCAGCCTCAGAACTCTCCCTAGCCACCCGAATCAGCAACCCCGACAACAACAAACTCGCCACCATCGAAGAACCGCCATAACTAAAAAACGGCAGCGGCAAACCCGTAGTCGGCAAAACCCCCGTCGCCACCCCAATATTCAGCAGCGACTGTCCCACCATCACCACCATCACCCCAATCGCCACCAACTGAGACTCAGCATTCCGCGCCCGCATCGCCACCCTCAAAGCCACAGTAGCGTAAGCCGCCAACATCAGTAACAGCGAGAAACCTCCCACCAAACCAAACTCCTCAGCAAACACAGCAAAAATAAAATCGCTGTACTGAATCGGCAAATAAAATAACTTTTGCTGAGACATCCCCAAACCAACGCCCCAAATCCCGCCAGAACCCACAGCCAGCAGACTTTGAACCAACTGATAACCATCCTGCATCGCATCAGCCCAAGGATTGAGAAAAGACATAATCCGGCGGCGCTGATACTCCTTAAAACTAATACTTAAAACCGCCAACAGCATTCCCCCTATAGCCGTTCCACCCAACTGCAAGTAAGGTAAGCCCGCCGCCAAAGCCACCAACCACAAAGTCATCCCGCACAAAGCCGTGGTACTCAAATTCGGCTGCAACAAAATGCCCAACAGCATCGCCCCGAAAATTAACATCCAAGTAAACCGAACTTTGTTTGTCAATCGAGGCCAGTTGCCGAAAATGCGGGCGCTTTGCAGAACGAAAAACGGTTTAATCAACTCAGAAGGTTGAATAATCGGCACCGGGCCCAAAGATATCCAGCGAGTTGCGCCGTTGACTGTGGTTCCCACTCCCGGAATTAAGGTCAACCAGAGCACTCCCAGTAGCACCAGAATTCCCAACTGAGCTGTTTTCATCAGGTAACGCAGGGGGGAGTAAACCATTAAGTTAAAGCCCGCCAGCCCGATCGCCACTGCGATTAGTTGCCGCTTAAAATAGTAAAGGCCGTCTCCCAATTCGGAATTGGCAATGGGATAGGAAGCTGAAAACAATGCTGTCAGCCCTACAAACAGCCACAAAAAAGTCAGCCACCGCAGCCATCGGGCCTCCGCAGCCCATTGCGACGCGCTGGGGTCAAAAAATGGAATGAAGCGTCGAATATCATTAGTCATTAGTTATGAGTTATGAGTGCGAGCTTAAGAGCTCGCGAACTTTATCATTAGTTAAGCTGTTGTGCATTTGAATTTAATTTGGGGGCGGGCTAGAAGCCCACCCCACAAGAATTTCAAGAAACAAGATTGTAAACATCAGATGCACGCCAGCTTAATTCGCGGTGGTCAAAAACCGGGTTTTTTAGCCAAATATTTGCTTAAAACCCTCAATGTCGATTTAAAAACCCGGTTTATTTGTGGGCGAGTGCATAAGTCTTATCAGCTAATTAGCATTTAAATTGCACGTCAAGAAATAATCAACCTCTTGTGGGGTGGGCTTCTAGCCCGCCTCAAATATCCAATTTTAATGTGGAACAGCCTAGCTAAAATCATAACAAACAAAAAAAGAGGTCGATCGCGACCTCTTCCCCTCTATCAATCCATTCTCGGATTTTAAAGTAAGCCAGTATTAGCTCCGGGCTTACCGGTAGCCAGTTGCACTTTAATAATTCTGCCGCCCATTTTCATAATTCTTTGCTGTTCCCGGAACCAGTTGTCATAGGGAACGAGCTTAGTAAAATAGGTATTTTGCAATTCGCGCTGAGTGCGGATGCGAGTTTGGCTGGGGACGCAAGCAGTCACTTTAAACATTCTCATGGGAAACAAACTCCTGAGTAGGTTTACAGATTTTTAGATGGATTTTAAAAAGATTGAAGTCAGGGAGTTAGGAGTCAAAACTAGCTCGTTAAAACTCGTCGGGCGTTCTCGACTGGCCTTTGACGGTCTAGCAATCACTCTCAATTTCCCTGACTTCTTTCAAAGCTAAAGGTAATAAGTCCAAAGTTAAAAGTTAAAAGTTAAAAGTTAAAAGTTAAGAGTTAAAGGAGGTAAGAAATAAATCTTCTTCCTTCTTCCTTCTTCCTTCTTCCTTCTTCCTTCTTCCTTCTTCCTTCTTCCTTCTTCCTTCTTCCTTAGATTTAGCTCAAGCCAGAGCAGATGTAGTCGAAATAGACGCCCATTTCTTTACCAGCGTCAGAACCGACCAAACCGGCGGTGACTTCTTTCATTGCTTGGATTGCTTGTACGGTAGAACCGATGGGCACGCCCAAGGAGTTGTAGGTTTCTTTCAAACCGTTGAGCACGCGCTCGTCAAGGATGGAAGGGTCGCCAGCTAGCATGGCGTAGGTGGCGTAGCGGAGGTAGTAGTCCAAGTCGCGAATGCAAGCTGCATAACGACGAGTGGTGTACATATTGCCACCGGGACGAGTTACGTCAGAGTACAACAGAGACTTAGCAACTGCTTCTTTGACGATTGTGGCTGCATTGGCGCTGATGGCGGTAGCGGCGCGGACGCGCAGTTCACCAGAAGCGAAGTAGTTCTTGAGCTTGTCTAATGCGCTGCTGTCCAGGTACTTACCTTGAACGTCAGAGGTATTGATAACGGCGGTAATTGCGTCTTGCATGGTTGTCTTGTTTCCTAGAAAGTGGCTGAGTCAGTCCAATTTTGGAGCTAGAATTTTAGATTTGGGATTGGGGATTTGAGATTTACAAGTAGTTGATTATCTGCAAAAGCTTTTGGCTTGTTATCAGTAACCCTCGATTGTTCAATCAAAAATCTATAATCAAAAACCTAAATTCCTTACTGCATCGCACCGATAACGTAGTCGAAGTAAGAGGAAGCTTCGGAAGCATCTTCTCCAGAGAGCAGCGAAGAAGCTGCATTTTTCATAGCGCGGACGCCTTCGGCAACTGCTGCAATCGGGGTTCCGAGAGAGTTGTACATTTCGCGGACGCCGACAATACCGATTTCTTCGATCGGAGTAATGTCGCCAGCTACGATTCCGTAGGTGATCAAACGCAGGTAGTAATCCAAGTCGCGCAAGCAAGTTGCGGTCATTTCTTCGCCGTAAGCGTTGCCGCCGGGAGAAACAACATCAGGGCGCTTTTGGAAAAGTTGGTCGCCGGCTGTTTTGACGATACGTTCGCGGGATTCGCTCAAAATTTGGGCGATGCGGACGCGGCGTTCACCAGAGGTGACGAAGCTCTTGATGCGGTCTAATTCGCCTGGGCTCAGGTAACGAGCTTCAGCGTCTGCGTTGACGATTGATTTGGTGACGATACTCATCTTGTGTGTACCCGCTGGATATTTTGCAATTGCGAACTGCTCCGCGTTGAACTAGGACGTTCGGGCGCTTTCATCCCGTACCTTTCGCTTCGCTGGTGGCTGGAGCTTTGACGGGGAAGGGTGGACTTTCCACAGCCTGCAACTGCTGAAGTTGTTACCGGGTGTCTGCCTTCGCTGTTTGACGGCGCTCGTTCTTCACGCCGGTGCGTTTTTTTGTGGCCGCACTGAGCCTGTCGCTTAGAATACCACAAATGATTGATGCGATCTTTAATCTACGATCGAGATTGCAGCAGATCCGTAAGTGGCGATCGAGTGACTGTTCGGCAGTTAGTCAGGATATTGCTTCTCTAACGCAACTACCTCTCGCAAGTATTTTGAGGCATTATGTTCACATTCTGAGTGTTACCGTAATAGTTTGTAACATTCCTTTTCATTTTTGGGCCCTCGGTGGCGTCTAATTCGTTAAAAATTCAAAGTCAAGAAATCGCTAAAATCTTATATCAGCAAGGATTACAGCCATCGAACCTTCAGCGGCTTGTCCCGAAGGCGACGGCGCGAGGCTAAAAAACTTCTGTGTCAAACAGAGGTACGGAAGACTGAGGGGTGACAGGTGTCGATCGGAAATGGCGACTTTTAAGCTTGTAGCTAAATTTGACTCTCGTCCAAAAACGGATACAAGTTTCCCACACTCGGACGCGGAGCAACCCAAATTTTAGATTAAGGTGCAATTTTCCAGACTCATCGGTGAAATCTAAAATCCAAAATCTAAAATCCAAAATCGATCGACTCTCACTTTGTAACCAGGTGCGCCGTGAAAAGAAATCTATCAGCCCTTAAAAAAGCTTTGCAGTTTGGGATTAGCGGTGCTGTCGGCGGTTTCGCCGGCAATCTCATCACTGAACCTTTCATGCACCATCTCAATGATTCAACATCTGTTTTTGACAGTGTATTGTCCACATCTCGCTGGTTTGGATTGGTAGGCGGCGGAATTGCTACTGCAATTATGTTCGGCTACTATTACTATATCAAAGGCAAGCCCCAAATCAAACAATCTTTAAAAAATGGCGGATTGTTTGGTGTAATTGCGGGGGCTATTTCTGGAGCAATCGCTGAAGGTATTTTTAGCGGGATTGGCGACGGCGAAAATGAACTATTGCGAGTGATTTGCTGGGGAATAGCTGGCGGTTTGTTAGGACTTGGACTTTCTAAACGCATTCCTAATTTAGGAATGCTGCGCGGCGCGGGTGGTGGCGGTGTGGGAGGTCTTTTGGGCGGTTGTTTGTTTATTCTGTTTGCTTATACTTTGTCGGGTACGGCGGGCCGTTTAGCTGGCTGTGGTGCGATCGGCTTTTGGATTGGAATTATGCTAGTTGTGGCCGAAACTTTGTTTAACAAAGCTTGGCTGGTAATTAGTTACGATAGCGGAACCAATCGCACTCTGACTATTGGTGCGGAACCGGTGACTTTTGGTAGCGATGAAAATTTGTCTATTATCTACATTCCTCATGTTTCGCCTTTAGCGATGCGGTTTCAATTGGAAGGGGGTCAAATTGTTTGCGAGAATTTTGATAGCGGGGCGGTGAGTTATTTGCGATCGGGCGACCAAAAGAGAATCGGTAACTGTACAATTACAGTTGGAAACTCTGACTTGCCTACTGCAACTTCCGCTCGGGTTACGCCGACTATTTTATCACAAGCATCGCCAGCCAATGCTTTTGCCAACGGTCAATTTTTGCTGACATTGGGAAGTCGAGTTATCCCTCTGACTGCGGGTACTCAGCTATTCACCTCTGACATCCCGAGTTTAACGGCTACGGCGTCTAGCGGCGTGGTAGCGCTGGTGAATTCTCGATCGCCAAACGAGTTATCCTTAGGATTGATCAATTTGAGCAATCGCTCTTGGTGGGCCACAGACAGTCAAGGCGACATGAAAATGATTGAACCTGAAAGTACCCTAACTTTGGCCTTGGGAATTAAAATCGAATTCGGTGAAATTGAGGGCGAGATTGTCGGAAGCTAAATAATCTTAAATCCGTATCCCCATAGGTTCGTAGTGAGGACTTTAGTCCTCTAAGGATCGCGAATTAAATAATTTACACTCTTAAAAGTGGTATGGGCGTCCCGCCCGTCCTTTATAGACGGGCGGGACGCCCATACCACAATAATTAAAATTGTAAGTTATTTAATTCTCATTCCTAAGAAATGATGCGGACTAAAGTCCTAACTACGAACCTTTTTGTCCTCTAAGAAATGATGCGGACTAAAGTCCTCACTACGAACCTTTTTGTTTTATAATAAATGATGCGGACTAAAGTCCTCACTACGAACCTTTTTTATGGCGGTAAATTAAATTGCCGATAATAAATTCAAGCCGAACTACCGCTAACACCAGTAATCACAGCCGCCCCAATCAAATGAGCCAAACGCAAAGCTTCAGGAACCTTACCAGTATCAGTCAAACGCTGGAGTACCAGTGCAATTACTTCCGGTTGTTCGCCGCACACTTGAAAAAAGAAAGGTTCAAAAGCGTAAATTTTGCCAGCGCGGCGCAACAATTCTAAACGGTATTCCGAATCTGAGAAATGACCGAGGGCTTTTTCAACAGCAGCTAAATCTGGTTGGCGGCGCATGACAGCAACGCAAGGAATTTGCAGCCGCGATGCTAACTTGGGAAGGTCAATAATATTGAAGCCGCCGAAAGCAATTCCGTCCAACAAAACGAGATGCAATTGCGGTAAAAATTTCCCTCCTAGCAGTAGCTGACAAATTACGTCGGTGGCATCTAATCCGTCTGGGAGGACTTGTCCCCAGACCATTCCTTCAAATCTAGTCCCCCCGCAGACCACGCCTGCGATCGACACCAAACTACTGCTGGTACGAGAAAACGGAGCGTCGTCAAAGCCAATAACCTTAATTGTGCGATCGAGTCTGAGCAATTCTGCTAGTTTCAAAGCAGGGACTTCCCTAAACTAAAAATTTTGACATTAATTTGACTTTTACATATTATCATAGACTTTAAAGACTCGAACGCTAATATCAATTTTATATGAAGCTGCTCCTGAATTCGCTCCCACTTTAATTAAGTAGGGTGGTTTTATTATTAGATAGGATATATAAAATATAAAACCACCAAAAGTAGCGCTCAAAGGTCGGCTCGCGTTTGGGGCAAGGCACGTAATTTCGATATTAGCACTCTTGCCTAATATTATAAAGAGCGCCCAAGCACAACTACGTACCTAAACTGTCAACTGTCAACCCTCTCTTCTACTTAAAAAGGTTTTAAACTCTTGTCTCAAAAATACGTAGCAGCAATAGATCAAGGAACCACCAGCACCAGATTTATCATATTCGATCGCCTGGGACAGATAATTTGCAGCAACCAACAAGAACACCAGCAAATCTATCCACAACCGGGATGGGTGGAACACAATCCCGAGGAAATTTGGCGGCGAACCCAAAGCGTAATTAAAAATACCCTGGAAATCGGTAATATCGATGCGAAAGATATTGCAGCCCTCGGCATTACCAACCAGCGCGAGACTGCTATTGTTTGGGATAAGAATACGGGAAAATCCTACGGAAATGCGATTGTTTGGCAAGATACCCGCACTCACCAAATTTGTACTAGCTTAGCAGAAGTTGACGGCAAAGATCGATTTAGATCGCGCTGCGGTTTACCGCTAGCAACTTATTTCAGCGGCCCCAAAATTAAGTGGATGCTGGACAATATCGCTGGATTGCGGGAAGCGGCGAATCGAGGTGATGCGATTTTTGGCAATGTCGATTCTTTTATAATTTGGCATATGACAGGAGGCACGCACATTACCGATGTTACCAACGCCAGCCGCACAATGCTGATGGATTTGCAAACCCTCGATTGGGATGCGGAAACTTTGGAAATCATGGGAATTCCCCGCCGGATGTTGCCAGAAATTCGCCCTTCCAGTCAAGTTTTTGGACTTGCAAAAGGATTGCTCGAAAATGTTCCGATTGCTGCTGCTTTGGGAGATCAGCAGGCAGCTTTGGTTGGGCAAACTTGTTTCAGTGTTGGGGAGGCGAAAAATACCTACGGTACGGGCTGTTTTATGCTGCTGAATACTGGTGAGGCGATCGTCCCTTCAAACCACGGATTGCTGACAACAGTCGCCTACAAGATGGGAGAATCGCCCGCTGTGTATGCTTTAGAAGGCAGTATTGCGATCGCCGGAGCATTAGTCCAGTGGCTGCGCGACAACTTGGGCATCATCAACACATCTGCGGAAGTAGAAACATTAGCAAATACCGTCGAAGATAGTGGCGGAGTTTACATTGTACCAGCATTTTCTGGACTCTACGCGCCCTATTGGCAAGACAGCGCCCGGGGAGTAATTGCAGGTTTAACTCGCTATGCGACTAAGGCACATATTGCTCGCGCAGTATTGGAAGCGACAGCTTGGCAAACGCGGGAAGTATTGGATGCGATGAATCAGGATTCTGGGGTGCAGCTTTTATCTTTAAAAGTAGACGGTGGAATGGTGGGAAATCACACGCTAATGCAGTTTCAGAGCGATGTTTTGGGAGTGCCTGTGGTGCGGCCTGTGGTAGCGGAAACTACTGCCCTGGGTGCGGCTTATGCGGCTGGTTTGGCGGTGGGTTTTTGGAGCCAACTAGCCGAATTGCGGGATAATTGGGCGGTGGATTGTATTTGGGAACCCCAAATGTCGATCGCACTTCGGGAGCAAAAATATCGGTTTTGGAAAAAAGCAGTTACCCGCACCTTCGACTGGGAAGAATGAATATATAGCCTTTCGGGCGGGCTAGAAGCCCTACCCACAAATAGAATAAAAATTAACTCTTTGTGGAACAGGCATCTTGCCTGTTCCGGTTATGGATTTAGTGCTATCATCAAATCTAGCAGTAATTAGAAAATTGCAAATAAATGATTTCGCCAAATAACTTAAAAAAAATTCTCACCCTCATCCTATTAATACTGACACTGGCATTTGCAGAAATTGCCACTAATTCCCAAAGTGCGATCGCAGATACAGCGACAACTCCGCCAACCGCAACCGCCCCCGAAGTCTTCAGCACCAACTGTGCAGGCTGTCACATCAACGGTAGCAACATTATCAGGCGCGGCAAAAACTTGAAACAAAAAGCCTTAAAAAAATACGGCATGGATTCAATCGCCAATATTTCAAATTTAGTAACCAACGGTAAAGGCATTATGCCCGCTTACAAAGATCGTTTGTCGGAACAACAAATTATTGATGTTTCCGCCTACGTGTTATCTCAAGCCGAAACTGATTGGAAATAAGAAGGACTAAAGTCCTCACTACGAACCGAACCTTCGTTGGAAGTATTAAATATGAAAAAAAATGATTTTTGGCGCCAGATTATAACTATTATTAGCTTGTGCTTGTATCTAATCCTAGCTATTAGCCCGCCCGCCTTCGCCTCAATTCACAAATATCCAGAAAGAGCAGACAGAGTAATGTTCCGCTCCGTACAAAGCCTGCGCGACACTCATGATAGAGCATGGCAAGTGGTTTTGTATAAGCGAGTACAGTCGGGATTGGTAAACTCCTTTAACCTGAGATTAGTAGGATTTCCCGGAACAGAATTGCAGCATCGTGTAGCGCTAACTGTTGCTGCGGGCGATCGCAAAATTGGTAAAGCCAAGGATATTTGGAGCGAGTCGGATTTGCCGATCAATGTCGGAGAATATGATTTTAAATCAATAATTATACAACTGGAAAGCAATCAACCTTTAAGGTTGAGTTTGCCTGTGAAAGGTGAAAAAGAAACTGGGTTGCTGGTTCCTCCTTTTGGTGTCAGAGAATGGCGACTGTTGTTAAATACCAAGTAAATATACTTGTTTTATCCGGTCTAAAGTTAAAATTCCTAGAGTTGTGTGTATCAAAAGCTACTACCCTCAAGTACGCCTTAAGGTAGATTTAACCGTATTTCAAGGTAATTTTGAAACAAACTCAATGTAGAGTTGGTCAAGTGATAAAACTCCATTGTTTATAACGTGCGTGTCTTCAGGGTGAAATTACTATGAGTTTAATCAGTACAATTGTCCGAAAAGCTTTGGAAACGGGTTATTTAACGGTTGAGGCCGAGGAACTGTTGCGCCAGCAGTTGCAGATGACTAAGTACGGTTTAGAAGATTTTGAGGCTTTTATTACCTTGCAAACTGAGGTGATGGAAGGTAGGGTAAGACAGCAGGCTTTGGAATTATTGCGATCGAATAACTGTTCTGCTGCTGTGGCTTGAGTTAAGTGCGATCGCGCTTTTGGGTAGATCGCGCTTTTGGATAGAATTAAGTGCGATCGATCTTCGTATATCAATAAGCCTTTTAGGGGCGGGCAAGATGCCCACCCTACAAGAAAATCCACTCTTTGTGGAACAGGCATCTTGCCTGTTCATAAAAATGATAAAACTGTGTGAAGTATTGTCATTGCGAGGAACGAAGCAATCGCAGGGTTTTTGGCATTACTTAGTTCATCAATGTTTCTACTCCATTCCTAGCTGTTGCCTTAACGCTTCTGGCACATTAACGGCTGTACCCAAACCTCGAACATTTTCCCACTTTGTATTTTCATCCCATTTGACATCGCCAAAAGTGCGCCACTGCGAGATACTGATCATTCCGTCGTTGAGGTTTGCGCCGCTGAGATTTGCACCACTGAGGTTTGCACCACTGAGGTTTGCACCACTGAGATTTGCACCACTGAGGTTTGCGCTGCTGAGATTTGCATCACGGAGGTCTGCATCACGGAGGTCTGCGTCGCGGAGGTCTGCGTCGCGGAGGTCTGCGTCACTGAGATCTGCGTCACTAAGGTCTGCGTCACTAAGGTCTGCGTCACTGAGGTCTGCGTTATTGAGATGTGCGTTATTGAGATGTGCGCCGCTGATGTCTGCGCCACTGAGGTCTGCGTTATTGAGATATGCCTCAGTGAGATCTGCCTCAGTGAGATATGTACGACAGAGGTGTGCGTCCCTAAGGTCTGCGTTGCTGAGTTCTGCGTTGCTGAGTTCTGCGCCGTTGAGGTTTGCGCCGTTGAGGTTTGCGCCGTTGAGCTCTGCGCCACAGAGCTCTGTGCCGCCGAGGTTTGCGCCAGTGAGGTTTGCATCGCTGAGAAAGAAGCCAACAATTTGGAGAAAGCCAGAATCCCCAACACAATAGCTATAGCTGATGAGACGCAACAACCGATTTGCATCGTCAAGCTTGCCTTCAGCATTAGGTTTCCCGCAAGGATAAAACACCATTTTGTCTTTCAATTCATCTCTCCTCTGACCGTAACGGTGCAACTCAAAGAGCAAAATCATCACATTCAAACCAGCATAAATATCTATTTGTCGCTGTCCCAGTTTTTCGGTTTTCAATTGCTCTCCCAACAGGCGCATCTTCTTCTGAGGCAAACTTTCCGGCAGCATATCAATAAATTCTCCCTCGCACCACCGCAAATAAAAATCTTCCAGACGCTGGAATAACTCCACAGGTCGAAACAGACTTTCCTCCTCTGCAACAGCCGGAGTTGTTAACAACCCCATCAAATATTCCACAATCTCTTCCGTCAGCGCCCCATAACCCAACAAATCATAAATCTCCCAGTACATCTGAGAGTCTTGAGTATTAAACTTAATACGTTTCTTTCCCGGTTCCGTCCACTCTTCCAGACTTTCTTTCAATCGTTCCGCACACAGAAATTCGCCAAAACTCTTGTGTACAAACTCCACAGAACCGTCTTTACTGCCCTGCTGAAGATAAAAAGCAGCCAAAGCATTTCTCAGAGGATTATCGCCAATCCGTTTTCGTGCTTCATCGAGTAATGCTTTAACCGAGTTGTCTGCTTTTAATCGTTCTTCAATCATCGCTACAGGAGCGCATTCCACTCCCGACTGCACCACGCACAACCCTGCTTCTGTCAGGATGCGCCGCAAATCCTCTGTTTCCAGTTCTGTCAAATTCCGATTGAGTAAGTCAGAACGCTGTTTTGTGAGTAACCAATTCACCGCTTGATTGTAAATCAAAATTTTTGCTTGAGTGCTGTTAGTCCCTTGAAAATCCTCAACTTTCAACTTTCCATCCCGGTGCATCGCCGCTAACAAATAAAGCAATAGCGGTTCTCGTGACAGTTCAGATCTTATTTCGGGACAGTTGTGATGTTTTAAAATATTCTGAAAATCAGAGGTTTTTTCCGCTCCAAACAGGGTTTCCCACTGACTAAACCACTGCTGCTGCAATTCGTCATCCATCACCTGAATTTCGACTCGCTCCAGGTTATCTGGCATTTGCCTTTCAATTCCTTGCAAAGCTAAAGTTCTGCCAGTAATCAAAACTCGGTGTCCCATTTCCGAACTCTGCTGACAATCACGCTGAAATTGCCCTACTTGCTTGAGAAATTGCTCTAAGCCTCCGCTGTTTCTCCCTTCCATCAGCAACTCGTCAAAGCCATCTAAGAAAAACAAATATCGCGTATTTCTATCCGTCAACCAGCCATTATCGCTAGTAAAACCCGCATTAACCGCATCTTTAAGCGTTTGCAGAAAACTATTTTGCAATTTGGGAATATCTCGCAATCGAATTAACACCGGAGTCCAAATTGGAAATAAATGTTGTCGTACCCAGTCAGCAAACATCCGACAAAAAACGCTTTTCCCGCGTCCTGGTCCAGCTTCGACGAACATCACCATATCTTGTTTCTGTTCATCCTCAAGCAATTGCTTTGCCCAAGTTTCTAAATCGAAAGCTGCTGCATCATTTATGGGCTTGCCATTTTTATCGATCGGCTTTGCCTTCAGCGGTACGTAGATATCCTTAAATGTAAACTCTTCAGCAAATACTTTTTCTTTTGGCTTATCGGCAATCTGCTCTTCCAGGTATTCGTCAATACTTTGATATTTCTGCTGTTCCTCCCGCCATTCGCTGAAAGAAGGCTGTCCGAGATGTTTCATAGCATCGCCGGAAACTGCCCAAGCTTCGATTAAATAACGGTGAGTATTAGCAGCAACTCTCTTTGTCAAAATCTTAGCTTGACTGCCTTCTAGTCCGGCTTGTTCCAGCCGCTCTGATAGCACTATATTAAATTCCTTGGCTAATATCGAATCGCGGAAGCAATTCACAGTTTCTCTAGCTGCTTTATCACTAAATTCTAAATCCGCCAGTTTCTTAAGCAACTGTTTGACTTTATCGGAAACTGGAGTTTGCCCAATGCGATTTAACAAACTTGCGTCTTGTCCAATAAAATCCTTAAAACTTTCCAGATAAGCCGCCTGACTGACCAGGAAAATGCACTCAGCTAAAGTCGGCTGCTGTTCAGTTTTTTCAATAAAAAACGCCAGTAGTTTCGCCGCCATCCCGACAAAGGGCAATCCAGTTCCCACAACTTGAGCTAAGGGAGAGTTCAAAACTTCTAGCAGCAAATTGCTATTATCTAGCCCTTGTTCTTTGAACATTTTCGCCAATTCAGCGGCTGCTTTTCCTGCTTCTCCGATTCCCTCGGCTGCTTCGGCGGAACACAGTTCTTTAATATCAGTAGTTAAGAGTTTAAATATGCGATTTGCCATTTTTACCCGCCGCGCTTTAGAATAGAGAGTCTGAGAAATTCTACATTCAACTCTCTAAACATTCCGTAAATAAATAAAATAGGACTTATGCACAGGTGGTCAGAAACCGGGTTTTTGCCCTTGATGTCGGCTGTAACGAAGGATCTCCGAAAAAACCCGGTTTCTTTGGTTTTGATGCGTAAGTCCCAAATCAGAAAATATCAAGTGCGTTTTAACTTGACAAAAATACCCGAATCAGCAATAATTGTAGATTGTCTGTCTAAATCCGGCTCGGATCAGGTTAAGACATTCCAAAAGCTGGAGAGCAGTCCACAGCCAAAAGTTATTAACAATTGACAACTGTCAACTGTCAACTGTCAACTGTCAACTGTCAACTGACTACTCAGCTACCTGTACGGCAATCTCAACAACCATCCCATGACTTACGCAATCATTGAAACCGGCGGCAAACAATTTCGGGTAGAACCAGGCCGCTTCTACGACATCGAACTGCTTCACGTCGAAGCTGAATCCAAAGTCACGATCGACAAAGTATTTCTGATCCAGCACGAAGACGATGTTCACATCGGCCAGCCTCTGGTAGAAAATGCCACAGTAGAAGGAACTGTGCTGCGGCATTTCCGGGGCCGCAAAGTCCTCGTCTACAAGATGAAGCCGAAAAAGAAAACTCGGAAGAAAAAAGGGCACCGTCAAGAAACAACTCGTTTTATGATTGACTCTATTACAGTCAATGGTGTTGTTTTGGCAGCGAGAGATTTAACTCAAGAAGTTGTTGAAGCTCCCCAAACCGGCGAAATTGAATCAGAATAAACAATAGTAAATACAGTTTGAGGATACTATGGCCCACAAGAAAGGTACAGGCAGTACACGTAACGGACGCGATTCTAATTCTCAGCGTCTGGGTGTCAAAAAGTATGGCGGTCAAGTTGTCAAAGCTGGCAACATTTTGATTCGTCAACGCGGCACGAAAGTTCACCCTGGTAATAATGTTGGTATCGGCAGAGATGATACTCTTTTTGCTTTGGTTGATGGTGTGGTGACTTTTGAAAGAAAGGGTAAGACTCGCAAGAAAGTCAGTATTTATCCTGTTGTAGCAGCACCTGTGGCTGAAGCTGTAGCAGTTTAATTTTATGCCTTCCTGGGTTTTGCCTGGGAATTCATATTTAGCCCTCCAAATTCAGGTACGTTGTTGGGCTTTAGCCCTCCAAATTAAGTACGTTGTTGGGCTTTAGCCCTCCAAATTAAGTACGTTGTTGGGCTTTAGCCCTCCAAATTCAGGTACGTAGCCAGAAATGGGGTTGTTAGGCTAGTAATTTGCTTTTTTTACAAGTCGAAAGAGGGCTGAAGCCCAACAACGTACCTGGAAGAGGGCTGAAGCCCAACAACGTACCTGGAAGAGGGCTGAAGCCCAACTACGTACCTGGAAGAGGGCTGAAGCCCAACTACGTACCTGGAAGAGGGCTGAAGCCCAACTACGTACCTGGAAGAGGGCTGAAGCCCAACTACGTACCTGTTAGCCTCCTCCGACGATTGTCACAACTTCTAGGATGTCGCCCTCTTTTATCTGTGTGGTTTCCCAAAATTGTTTGTGCAGGATTTCGCCGTTGTACTCCACAGCTACTAAGCGCGGGTTTAATCCTAATTGTTCTAGTAATTTTGGTAACGGTGTGTCGATCGCACAATTGCGATTTTCTCCGTTAACTTGCAGCGCAATTTGATTTGTCATCACTCAAATATTATCAGTTTCAGGGCGGGTTTTGTACAAAAATTATATTTTATCCACAGAATTCGTGCACGAAACCCGCCCGATAAATCGCCAATCAACCTAGGTTGTCGCCTGCAAAGCTTTCTGAGCTTTCAAATTCTGCATCCGAATCAACTGCGAGATGAAAAATTGCGTGACTAAAGTAGGCTGTTCTGCATCCATAATCGATCGCACTGTGGCAACTCTTTGAGCTCCGGCATTCAATACTTCATCGAGGTTGTTGATGTCTATTCCGCCGATCGCAAACCAAGGAACAGGCGACTTACTAGCAGCATACCGCACGTAGTCCAAACCCGTCGCCGGCTTGTTTGCCTTCGTTGGAGTTTCGTACACTGGCCCAACTCCAATATAATCTGCTCCCGCATCAATCGCTCGCTGCATTTCTTCGCCATTCGTCGTGGAACTACCGATGATCCGTCCCGGGCCGAGCAACTTGCGCGCTTCCGCTACAGACAAATCTTGCTGTCCTAAGTGTACGCCGTCAGCATCCGCGGCGATCGCCAAATCCACGCGATCGTTCACAATCAACAAAGCATCGTAGCGGTGACAAAGTTCGCAAAGCTGCCGCACATTCGCCAGCTTTACCCCGTCGTCTGAGGCTTTGTCGCGGTACTGCACCAACGTCACTCCGCCTTGCAAAGCAGCTTCCACGATTGTTAAAAAGTTGTATTTGGGGGAGGTTACAAGGTATAACTGCGATCGAAGTAACTGTTGGTAGCGCCGGTAAGCCAGCAAATCGCTTTCGAGAGTATACACTCGATAGCGCATCTGCTTAAAAGCCTTGCCCATATTCGGATCGTAAACTTTACCGTACTCTTCCAGTACCCGCAAAGCTTCCTCCACCCGACAAAAATTCGCCGCCAGTAGCTGCTGAATGCTGCCACGCTGTTCTTCCTGCGGGTGAGTCAACTCCGTACCCGGATCTGCCGGCGTATCCCTAGCGCTGCGTAATTCTGGGGTGTGCCAAAAAGCCAATTCCTGGCGCAATTGCTTGCACACGAGGGCTAAATCGGCGCTGTTGAGACCAAACCTGCACCATTCTTCAATAATTCTCAACCCTTCGCGCGATCGATCTAGATTTGCATCTAAAATCCGGCAGAGGGCTGGCTGTGCCGGTAAAGTTCTGTTTTGTTTCTCGGTCATTCAGAAAAATTGGTAGAAACCCCGTCGTTCTACGACGGCTTTACAAAGATTTTACATTGAGTCTAGCGTAATATCACAATCGAAATGCTAGACTGTAAATATGACACTAAAAGCCTTCAGCTATCGATTCTACCCAACGCCGGAACAAGAAAGTTTGTTGCGACGGACAATGGGTTGCGCTCGTTTAGTATATAACCGTGCCTTGGCTGTAAGAACCGAGGCATGGTACAAAGACCAAAAACGAGTAGGGTATGCTGAGACTTCTAGTATGCTAACAGAATGGAAGAAAACTGAAGAACTAGATTTTCTCAACGAAGTTAGTTGCGTACCGTTACAGCAGTGTTTGCGTCACTTACAAACTGCTTACACTAACTTTTTTGATGGGCGGGCAAAGTATCCTAACTTAAAAAAAAACGAAACGGTGGTAGTGCAGAGTTCACCAAGTCGGCATTTAAGTTCAAGAATGGACAAGTCTATTTAGCAAAATGCGCGCAAGCATTGCCTATTCGCTGGAGCCGAACATTGCCGACGAGTGCGACACCATCAACTATCACCGTAAAGCTTTCCCCGTCTGGCAGGTGGTCGGTTTCTCTATTGGTGGATGTTGAGATTGAGGCGTTACCTCCTTCAGGCAATCAAGTTGGTATTGACTTGGGCATTACAAGTTTACTTGCTCTTAGTACGGGCGAAAAGATTGCCAATCCCAAAGGATTCAAGGTAAAATATCGCAAGTTGAGAAGAGCGCATAAAGCTTTAAACCGAAAGCTCAAAGGGTCAAACAACCGAGACAAAGCACGGATTAAAGTAGCGAGAGTGCATCAAGAAATCGCCGATGCAAGAAAAGATAACCTTCACAAGTTAACAACGCGGTTGGTGCGCGAGAACCAAACCATCGCCGTCGAGAATTTAGCTGTGAAGAATATGGTCAAGAACCGGAAACTAGCCCTAGCTATAAGCGATGCAAGTTGGGGTGAATTGGTCAGGCAACTTGAATACAAGTGCGATTGGTACGGTCGTACTTTAATCAAGATTGACAGATGGTTTCCGAGTTCAAAACGGTGTGGCAATTGCGGTCACATCGTTGAAAATCTGCCGTTGAATATCAGGGAGTGGGATTGCCCTCAGTGTAAAACGCACCACGATCGAGATATCAATGCGGCAAAAAACATTTTGGCGGCAGGACTTGCCGTATCAGTCTGTGGAGCGACCGTCAGACCCGAACAGAGTAAATCTGTTAAGGCTGGTGCGAAACCCCTCAAAGGGAAGAAGCAGAAACCTAAGTAGTGATGCTTAGGAATCCTCGCCGTTAAGAAGGCGGGGAGGATGTCAATCAGAACCACCTTGATTAAACTAAGTGCTAGCGGTCAAACTGCTACATTCTCCCATGCCCTCAAGATTGTGGTGAAGGCGATCGACCTAATTCTGCCATCAACCGATCTAAATTTGACAAATTTTTAAGTTTTATGGCATTTCAAGAAAACAAAGCATAATAGAGCAAACTTGATCAGAGTGGAATCGTGAAGCTGCATACCACACTTCGGAGGAAAGCCGTTAGGTTAGCAGGACAAAACAAAAGATTAACAGCAGAAAACCCCAGCAGGTGGGTGACATTAAACTGCGATCGCGCAAACCCGACACGAAACACGGGATGCGAAATTTGGCTCAAAGATAAATTGTGTTTTTTTATGATCCTAAATTCCAAACAGAGCAAGTGCAAAAAAAGTCGATTGCCAAGCAAGAGTTTAAGTTCTTGCCTGCTCCTCGTCTTTGCCAGCACGGCTTTTTGCCACCCTCAATCCTCGGCGATCGCTGTCGAGACCGGCTCCGTGCAGCTACTTTCCCAAGCGCCAGACAGCGACATTAACATACTCTACGTGAGTTCCAGCGGTGGCAGCGACACAGCAGGTAATGGCAGCGATGGAGCGCCGTTCAAAACCCTCACCTACGCCCTCAGCGTCGCCCCGCCGAAAACCGCGATTTTACTAGCGCCCGGTACTTACAGCGCTCAAAGCGGCGAAAAATTTCCATTAATGCTCAGGCCCAGCGTGACTGTTCAAGGAAATCCCAACACTCGCGGCCAAAATATTGTCATCAAAGGCGGAGGAGAATTTATCAGTCCGACTTCGGCTGGTCAAAATATCGCGATTTTAGGCGCAGACGGGGCAGGACTCAGCGGGGTGACGGTAACAAATACCAACTATCGCGGTTACGCTTTGTGGATCGAATCGAGTTCTCCGACGGTTGTTAACAATACTTTTTCAGGTAGCACTCACGACGGCATTTCGGTAGTTGGTACTGGAAGGCCGACGATTGGCGGGAATTTTTTCTCGAAAAATGGAGCTAACGGGATTACGATTTTTGGGGAGTCTCGCCCGGAAGTTCGAGATAATGTGTTTGAAGACACCGGATTTGGGGTGAATGTCGCCCAGAACGCTTCGCCTTTGTTAATCGGCAACAAAATTACTCGGAATAAAGACGGCGTGGTGGTGCAAGCTGATGCCAGACCGATACTTCGCAACAATTATATCGAAAGCAATCGCCGAGATGGAATTGTGGCGATATCCAGAGCTCTGCCAGATTTGGGAACTTCGGCGGAACCGGGGGGGAATGTGATTCGCAATAACGGCCAGTACGATATAAACAATGCGGCGAAAGGTCAAGTAATCCCCGCTTACGGCAATCAATTGTTGAGCAATCGGACAACGGGATCGGTTGATGTGGCGGGAACTTTTAGCCCGCCTCCACCCATTGCGGGAACTGCTTTGCAGCTAAGGGTCGATCGACCTTCGAGTATCGGCGGCCCAGAAACTTCTCTCCCTGCTTACACTCCCGGGCGATTAACTCCCAGGGTTGAAAGAGCGCCAATTGCGCCACCAGCGCCAGTTTCCAGGCGACCGGCACCCGCCAGCACTCAGTTGCGGCCTCTGCTTCCTCCGAGAAACGCCGATGCTGCTGCTGAAGGAACAGGGGCGATCGCAATTCCTGTACCCGATCCAGATGCTAGATCCGTTCGAGAAAGTTCGGTACAACAACCAATGATTCCGCCCAATTTTGATAGTTCGAGTGCGATTACTTCCGAGGGTAAATTGCCGGTTCCGGGCCGCAACATTCCTCTAGGAAGGGGTGGCTACGTACCCGCTGGTTTAGGGGGGAATTCTCTGCCCGATTCCGAAAATTCGCCGTCAGTCGATCGAGCTTCTGCTTTAGGTTTCCGGTATCGAGTTGTGGTGGATGCCGAGAGTTCGGGCGATCGACAAAAAATGCTATCTTTGGTTCCCGATGCTTTTCGGACTTTTACCAACGGGCGATCGGTGATTCAAGCTGGTGTTTTTCAAGAACGCGAAAAAGCTGAAGAATTGCTACAAATTCTCACCGCTAATGGCTTGAATGCTCGGATCGAAGATATCAAATGACAGTTGACAGTTGACAGTTGTCAGTTGTCAGTTGATATCTTCCAAAAATAACTAGGACGGGCAAGATGCCCGTTCCAAAAAAAATGTTTTTTCTTGTGAAACGGGCATCTTGCCCGTTCCAAAATTTTATTAAAAGAACTTTTGCAAGAGGTCTATTAGTTTGTCAACTGTCCACTACCAACTGTCAACTGTCAACTGTCAACTGTCAACTATTTTAGGGCCTAGCATATCGGATGCCAGACCCTAAAACATTTGTGAGTTAAATTGATTCAAGTGGGTTTTTAGCTCTGCTGAAATTCAGCAAACAACTACTACTAAGGTGAACTTTTTGGCAACTGCTCTGCGAGGGAGCTAGCTATTAGCGGAGCCTATTCAGACTTCTGTGTTTGATTGTGCGATCGCAATTCTAACTTGATAACTTTCGATTTCTCAAATCGCCTCAAGCTATTTCACAAATTCCGAGCGCAATATCAACCTTTCTTTTATCTGCTAATAAACTACACGATTCAGGCGTTGCCTGCGAACTAGAGCCGAGCGGGACAAACACTCTAATTCAAATTTTTTTATCCAAGTTTTTTGTGCTGCTTGGTTTCTGCCCCTCATGTATTTAAACTAACACCAATTCTGCACTAACTCTACTTTGTTTACGAAACTTGACACTTTTTGACGCACCGAAATACTTCAGAAATCGATTATTAACAATTTGTACGATCGCCAGATCTCCCAATGTGCATATCCGGCAAGATTTGTTTGCTCTCAACGCAGCAGGGCTTCCCAAGTAGCGCGGCCGACAATGCCGTCTGCTGGTAGTTGATATTTTCGTTGAGCAGCCTTGACAGCAACTTCAGTTTCGCGCCCGAACACGCCGTCAGCACTCGCGCGCAAAAATCCCTTGGCCCTCAGTCGCTCTTGCAACTCTCTGACTGCCGGCCCCCGCATTCGTCTTCTCAAAACAGGAAAATTGGTGGGCTGCGGTTGAGGGCTAATCTCCGAGTTTTCGGGGGTTGCAGGAGCGTTGGCGATCGGCTTTTCAACACTAGCGTCCGGAGTCGCTGGAAACAGCCGGTTCCAAGTATTTTGACCGACTATGCCGTCTGGGGCGATGCCTGCTGCTTCCTGAAACTGAGACACAGCTTTAGCGGTGCTTTGCGAGAAAATCCCGTCTACCTCGCCGTTATAAAATCCCAATAATTTAAGAGCAGCTTGGAGTTCGGTAACATCTGAGCCGCGACTGCCGATTTTGAGCGCGGGGCGGACGATCGCACCTGTTTGGGCGATCGGGCTGTTATTATTGCCTGGTTCAGATGTTGGTAGCTGTGCATTAGCAGGAGTAGAGGCGATCGCGCCCAGTGCCAATAAACCGCACAAACTCCAGCCGAGGAGTAAACTCGGAACTTCGCGGGCTTTATTCCAGCTTGCTGTCAGGTTTTGGGACATGGGAAATTCGACCGATACAAAACTTGGTAGCGATCGTACATCAAATCTGGAAAAAATTGGGCATTGGCCAAACAGGGCATCGGCCAAACAGGGCATCGGCCAAACAGGGCATCGGCCAAACAGGGCATCGGCCAAACAGGGCATTTTTGATTCCCAGTCCTTCCCTTTGATAAAAAAATTAATCCCCTAAAATAGCTGCAATTGGCAAAAAAACTGCTAGATTGCCGTAGAGCTAAAGATTAAACCGCGTTCATTGGGCCTTCTTCAACACCATGACCGAATCCAGCAACCCCACCAGAACCGCTAGCCAAATAGACATCGGCAATGTCAACATCGGCAACTTCCAAGTCGGCAGCATCAGCGGCAACAAATACAACGACTTCAACGCCAACGGGCGGCCCGACGGCAGTGATGTGCCAATTCCCAACTGGCAAATCTACCTCGACCTCAACAACAACAACCGGATCGACGGCGGTGAACCTTCCACCCTCACCAACGCCCAAGGCAACTACATCTTTGCCAACCTGCCACCGGGAACTTATCAAGTTAGGGAAGTCCAGCAGCCGAACTTTCGCCAAACTACCCCGAATCCCGCACCCATAACAATAACCAGCGGGACAAATGCTAGCAATATTAATTTTGGCAATAATTTCAACGCTGGGACGATCGCAGGTACAAAATTCAACGACATCAACAGCAATGCTCGCCTCGATCCGGGGGAACCGCCCCTAGCTAACTGGCAGATTTACCTCGACCTCAACCGCAACAATCGGCTAGACGGTGGCGAACCTTCTACTATTACAAACCTTCAAGGGAATTACGCTTTTGTCAATATTCCTGCAAATACATATTTGGTGAGAGAAGTCCAGCAACCGGGTTTTCGCCAAACTACCCCCGACCCGGGCCCGGTTAACGTTACTTCCAATGTGACCACCACAGATATTAACTTTGGCAATGTGTTTTTTGTCGGCAGCATCAGCGGTCTCAAATACAATGACCTCAATGCCAACAGTGTCCGAGACGCGACAGATCCGCCTCTGGTTAACTGGCAAATTTACCTCGACCTCAACGCCAACAACAGGTTAGATCCGGGGGAACCCAATACCATCACAAACCCCCAAGGCAACTACACTTTTGCCAATGTTTCCCCGGGCCGGTATTTGGTGAGGGAAGTTCAGCAACCGGGATGGATACAGACTACGCCAAATCCAGGGTCGATCGACATTACGGGCAATACCAACGCTGTCGGGGTCAATTTCGGCAACAATTTCCCCACCGGCAGCATCAGCGGCTTTAAGTTCAACGACCTCAACGCTAACGGTGTCAACGAACCGACGGAACCGAGAGTTGCCAACTGGCCGATTTACCTCGACACCAACAACAACAATGTCCGAGATCCCAACGAACCTTCGACTTTAACAAACCCCCAAGGTAATTTCTCTTTTATCAATTTGCCCCAAGGCATTTATTCGGTGAGAGAAGTCCCGCAGCCCGGTTTCCGACAAACTACGCCAAATCCGACTCCGATCGCCGTGGGTAACGGCACAAATGCCACCAATCTCAGCTTTGGTAACGTGTTGGTGACTGGTACGATTAGCGGTGTGAAATTTAACGATTTTAATGCCAACGGCCGCCTAGACCCCGGGGAACCGCCGATCGCCAATACCCAAATTTACATTGACCTCAATAACAACAGCCGTTTAGATCCGGGCGAAGCCAGTAACTTTAGCGACAGTCAGGGCAATTACAGTTTCCGCAATGTTCCGGTAGGTAGTTACATCATTAGGGAAGTTCCGCCGCCCGGTTTCATTCAAACAACTCCGCCTGCGCTGGTGGTTGTCTCGGCAGATGTTCGGGCTAGCAGCATCGATTTGCTGACTGGAGATCCTGAAAGTCGTAGCGTAGCGGGGCGTAAGCCATCGGCTAAATCCTTGAAAGGCGACCCGCTGACGGATGCTAGCTATGGGGGCGAACCTGTAGGCAATATGGGGGCGGATACCTCGCTGGCGATCGCGGGTCGCGATAGTTATCAAATTAGCGATCTTTTGCTCGATCGACCTGCCGCGAATGTAGGCAATATTCCTAACTTTGGGCAACAAAATGTCATTTGGGAGCCTAGTCCACAAATCGCCGGATTTGTCAAGACCAATGAATTAATTAATTGGGATCTGGAAACTCGTTCGGGTAGGTGATTTAGTTTTGAATAAAGCTCGATCGCCCGGAATGCCAAACTGCAAATAAAAATCAGGAACAGATTAAAGGGCGATCGCGTGATACCCTATTCTTGGCAGCGTCCAAGACTCAAGCGTAAGTTCCGGGAACCCCGAAGCTGGCTTGTTGTATATTGGGTGAAATATTTCAGAGGCTGTTGATACAAAGTAAATGATTTTCTAGAAACTTCTTGAATAATTAGGTAAAAGCTGGTAGTGTAGATTGAGAAAAAAAATGCTTTAGCGACTAAAACAGCTAAGAGCATGGTCACTTTGAGTCATTATCGTTTCCAGGAAATGTTGAAGCATCAAGCTGTTAAATATGGCAGTTTTGTAGTAGGCATAACGGAAGAATACATATCAAAAACCCGTTCAAAGTGTGGACATAAATTCAAATGGCGCTTTCAATATCTTGTTGAAAGCTTTGAGAGATACCTCCTTGACAGGAGAGCTTGCAGCTTTTTCTGTCTTGCCATACACGGTAGTATCAGGCTTAGTCCTGGATTTGCCGGGTTAAATGTATCTGTAGCATTGAGCGTAAGTCAGAAACTATCAGACAGTTCCCCTAACCCCGATCGGCATATTTTCAGGGAAAGCAAATCATATCCAGTCCGGTAGCTCGATCGGTCTAAAGCTTGTTGTGAAGAGCTTGTTGTGAAGAGGCAATCCCAGAGCCTGCGATCGTCTGTTTACAGCAAACCATGACAAACCTGAACGATGCCGCCCGACTTGCGATCGGCTGGAGCACTCAATCAAGGCCTTTTTAGAGCTCAAACCAGCAAGTATGTACGGAGAGAGAAGGCGTGCAAATCTTAAAGATGTTGCCCTCAAATTGCCAGGGCTCTTCAAAACCTGATATACTGGCCAGCGACAAAGCTTGAGGCATTGTTGTGTGAGATGGGGAACATTACCTCAAGCACAGACGTATGTAAAATCGAGTGGCAATTGTCAGCGACTAGCAAAAACTACTCAGCTATTGACAAACCCATACAGTAGTCTGTAATTTACGTGGATTTAGGTGTGAAGGAGAGAAATCATGGCAAATTTAACTAGCGAAGAGCGGATTGCCCAGCAATTACAGGTTGGGAATACAGGCCCGGCAATTTTAGGTATCA
Organism: Microcoleus sp. PH2017_28_MFU_U_A; assembly: GCF_020738035.1. Classification (NCBI taxonomy): domain Bacteria; kingdom Bacillati; phylum Cyanobacteriota; class Cyanophyceae; order Oscillatoriales; family Microcoleaceae; genus Microcoleus; species Microcoleus sp. PH2017_28_MFU_U_A. Next base: position 31,601 of record NZ_JAEQCX010000031.1, on the reverse strand, counting down.
AGTTCAATGACTTGAACGCGGATGGGATCAGACAGGCAAATGAACCAGGTCTGGCAAACATTCCCATTCTCCTCGAACCTGCGATCGGCAGCAACGGCCGATTAGATACAGGCGATATCTCCGTCCTTACAGACGCTAACGGAGGGTTCTCGTTCATAAATCTGGTTCCCGGCAACTACGTAGTCACAGAAACAACAGTACCGGCTGGTTTCCGTACCACGACTCCGAATCCCCTCGCTGTCACTGTTGGAAACACAAACACCAACGTTTTCTTTGGCAACACCCAGCTTGTGGGCAGCCGGATTGTTGGATGCAAATACTTAGACATAGATGCCGACGGCTTTCGAGACGGGAATGAACCGGGGATTAAAAATGTCAGGATATATCTTGATGGCAGCAACGGCAGCGTCCCCAACGGCCGATTAGATGCAGGGGAACTTAACACATTATCAGACAAAAATGGTTCGTGGTCGTTTAATGTAACACCTGGAACATACAGAGTTCGGGAAGAACGAGTCAACGGTATCAACGGAGAACCCCTAGAAAGAGATTTCCCCCAAAGCACCCCACCCAACAACATCCCTGTACTGGACGTAACGGTAGCCCCCGGTCAAACCTTTGCCTGCGCTCAAGTTGGCGACACTCCCCTCTATCAAATTGAAATTAACAAATTTCGGGACAATGACCGCAGTGGCACGCGAAATGTGGTCAATGGAGTTTTTGAACCCCCCATTGCTAACGTACCCTTCATTTTAGATTTGAACGGGAACGGTCGCTGGGATCAAGCCTCAGAACCCATCGCTATCACCGATGTAAACGGAGTTGCTACCTTCAGGGATTTGAGAGCTGCCAATTACTCTGTCTTGGAAATTTTTCCAGCGACACTGCCCGGTGGTGGCGCCCCAGGCAACCTCAATGCTCCAGTGGCAACTACTCCTAACCCCGCTCTGGTTTCGGCACCAGGCCCGCAAGCACGGTTCCAGGGTACGATCAGCAGAGAGCAACCGATCTTGGTAACAGATTCAACCTATACACTGAAACCAAACGACCCTAAATTCGTAGATACCAACCGCGACGGCGTTCAACAGGCTGGGGAAAGATCGATCGCGGCCACAGGCGAGCGGCCGATTTTTGCCAACACCCCTTTACCTTTCCCAGCGACTAACCCCTCACCAGCAGTTATCTTTACTCCTGTGGGAGCTAATACTGGGAATGGAAGTAATTCTGGTGTGGGAAACACTCTACCTAACATCACTGTATTCAAATACAATGACCTGAACGGAAACGGTCGCTTCGAGCCTATTCAGGGTGAAGCACCAATTAGCGGTGTCACTGTCTTCCTAGACACCAACAATAATGGCACTCCTGAGGCCGGAGAACAACAAATACAGACGAATGCTCAAGGAAGAGGAGCATTTACCAACTTGCAACTGGGCAATTACACGGTGCGGGAAGTCGTACCGGCTGGTTTCTCGGCTTCGACAACTGCTGGTGTTCCGGTAACTCTAGGCACTCAGGACGCTAACGTTACTTTTGCCAATACACCGAATAGCAACATCACTGGTTGCAAATTCGAGGACTTTAACTTGAATGGCTATCGAGACGGAAACGAACCGGCGATTAGCGGCGTTACTGTTTTTCTCGATACCAATAACAACGGCGCCCTGGATGCAGGGGAAGCAACTACCACTAGCGATCAGTTTGGTACTTTTGCTTTCAGAAATTTGCGTCCCGGTACTTACAACCTGCGAGAAGTACCTCCTCCTGGTTTCTTCCAGACGACTCAACCGCTCAATATCGTTTTGGGCCCCAATCAAACCTTTACTTGCGCTTTGATTGGTAACTCTCGCCGCTATGATTTGTTAGTTCCCAAATTCCGAGACGACAACCGCAACGGCGTACAAGACGGAACCGAACCTCGTCTGGCTAATGTTCCATTTACTTTGGATTTGAACCGGAACAATCGTTACGATGCCGCCACTGAGCCTTTGGTGAGAACGAACGCACAAGGGATTGCTCTATTCCCGAATTTGTTCCCGGCTACTTACTCGGTTTTGGAAGTTTTCGACGATCCGAACGTGCCCAACCCGTTCCCGATCCGGACAGGGCCTAATCCTGTTACCTTTAACGTGCCGGGACCCAATACTACGCCTTCGGCGCCAGTAGCGACTCCAGCAAGAACTGCTTCTAGCCTCGATCCTCTGACTGAAGGTGGACTTGATGCTACGGTTAAGGCCAGCAGCATTGATACCAGCTTGATCGCCAATGAAAATGCAGGTATCAGCTTTGTTGATGACATGAGCTTGAGCCGCACAGCGAGTGCACTAACTGTAGTGTTGCCTGAAGATAAGAAGGATTTACTGTTAGGTGCTCCTGCTACTTCTCCGACTGGTTTCTAATCTGAAGTTGGGTCTCTAGTTTGAGACTCAACTATTAGTAATTAGCTAGTTTAAGCTGCACGTCAAACATTGTTTTGGGGTGCAGTTTACTTTTGTGCCGCACAAACTGTCTTTAGTCGTAGACTGCGATCGGCAAAAAGAACGATTCCCCGCCGCCACAAAACCTTTATTTATATCACAGGTAAAATTTTGCATCCCAACGGCGGATCTGTAGTTAATGGTTAGGAAGGACTAAATTCCTTACTACAAACCTTGTTTTTAAGAAGGACTAAATTCCTTACTACAAACCTTGTTTTTAAGTTTGTACTGAGGACTTTAGTCCTCATATTTCTTTTTTCCTGCTTTTTAAAATAGTAATCCCGCCATCTTGGTGGCGGGATTGATAGGTTGCAGTTGAGCTGTTTTCTAGCTTTAGCTAGAATTGAAATTAGCTCGCTGCTCAATTAGCTAATGCCAGCCATTTCTTGCTGAATTGTACTCTTGGCTTCTTTGAATTGAGTAGCCATTTGTTCCATTTGTGCTTCGCTCAGGTTGCGGCGAATTTGAGGGAACATATCGTTTTCTTCTTCCTTAACGTGATCCTGAACCGCTTTTTTTAGCTGTTGGATTTGAGCTTTGAAATCAGAAGAACTGGGGTTGAGAGCCTTGATTTGGGCGAGCATTTGCTTCATTGCTGCTTGCTCGTCGTACAGTTCTTGGGTATCGCTGTAGTAGCTGCGAACTGCGGGATAGACAATTTGTTCTTCGGCTTCTGCATGAACGCTTAAGTCTTTGTAAAGTTGACCGAAGAATTCTTGCAGTTTTTGAGGATTGTCGGTTTTTTCGATTTCCATGAATATGGTATCGACTTTGCGGTGATCCATGGAGATGATTTCGGTGATGTTCATCTCCTCTTTGGTGCGGGTAACTGCACCGCCGATGATGCCGGTCATCGCAGCCATTGCGTCTTGGACGCGGGCCCAAACGCCTTGATCGGGGTCTTTTCCGGTGAGTTCGCGCACTCCTAAAATTTCGAGAACTCCTTTGAGTTGTTCTTGGTGGGCGCGGTTTTCAAAGTTAACTGTGTTGAGGGGAGTAATGGCGGCTTCGATGTCGGCGCCAACTACTTGAGCGGCTTTGTGAATTAACAAGCCGGCCATTGTTTGTTTGTGTTTGAGCAGTTCGTGCTGACCGACTTTTTCAAACATTGTGAGTTCAGAACCTTCCATGAGTTTCTGAATTTCTTCGATCATTTTTGTGGTGGTTTCTTTGGGTTCGGATTGAATCCCGTATTGGACGATCGTGGTTTCCAATACGCCCATGTTTTTGCGATCGTCCTCCAGCATATCCCGGAAGCGATCGCACAGTTCGGAGTCGTTGCAGGAATTGATGAACAATTGCTCGTTGGCGATCAGCAGGTTTTGCAGTGCTTTCATGTCTGCTAATTTCATCGCGATCGCTTGGCGCTTGGTATCTTCAAGGGTAGCTACCATCTGTCGTTTCTCCTCTCGATGTCTTTAGTGTTCTTACATCTTTTAATTTATGGAAATATTCTGATTACTCCCTCTTTCTCCCGACTGATTCATTAATATCCCGCGCAACCTATTGACTTTTAAACCAAGAAATGGTAAGTAATTAAGGCTAAGGTCGTTTTAAAAAAAGCAAAAATTACTTCCTGAATGACCACAACCCACAGACAACAGCCCACTGACAACTGACAACTGACTTTTGTATCAATTAATCCCGATCGCACATCAGTAAAGCGCTACTATAGTTGAAGCCGAAGTTAACTGAAGTTTAAGAATAACTAGCTTGTCTCAACTGCTCACTGCTTTAGAGTTCCCAGCCAAGGTCTGGAAGCTGCACAATGGGTTAACGGTCATTCACCAGCGGATTTCGGCCACACCGGTGGTTGCGCTAGACGTGTGGGTGAGGGCTGGCGCTACGAAGGAGCCGGATTCTTGGTCGGGAATGGCTCATTTTCTAGAACACATGATATTTAAAGGGACGGATGCGATCGCCCCTGGAGAATTTGACCAAGTAATCGAAAATCGCGGCGGTGTCGCCAACGCAGCTACAAGTCACGACTACGCCCATTTTTATGTCAACGCTGGGGCAGATTATTTAGCAGAAACGGCGCAGCCACTGGCAGAATTGCTGTTGCGTGCTGGGATTCCCGATGCGGAATTCGATCGCGAACGAGATGTGGTACTCGAAGAAATCCGACAATCTCAAGACGATCCCGATTGGCTGGGTTTCCAAGCAATGATGGAAACAGTCTACCAGCGACATCCCTACAGGCGATCGGTACTCGGTACGGAAGAGTTGCTGATGTCGCGAACTCCCCACGAAATGCGCTGTTTTCATCGATCGCACTATCAGCCGGAAAATATGACTGTGGTGATAGTCGGGGGAATTGAGGAAGAAGAAGCCAGAGATATCACAGGGAAAGCATTCGATCGGTTTTCTGACAGGTGGGATTGTCCTAAATTTGTCGCCGAAGCCGAACCGCCGTTAGTAGAAATTCGCCGTCAGGAACTCTGTCTTCCTCGATTGGAACAAGCGCGACTGATGATGGCGTGGACTGGGCCGGGAGTCGATCACTTGCAAAGTGCTTGCGGCTTGGATTTGATCTCTGTGTTGCTCGCAGATGGGCGGAGTTCGCGTTTAGTCCGGGAACTGCGGGAAGAATTACAATTGGTACACGCGATCGAAAGCTCTTTCTCGCTACAACGGGAATCGAGTTTGTTTACGATTAGTGCTGTCTTGGAAGCCGAGGATCTAGAAGAGGTGGAATCTCGAATTTGCGATCGGCTTTGGGAATTGCAATCTGAGCTGGTTTCGGAGACAGAACTGATGCGCTGCAAGCGTTTGCTGTGCAACGACTTTGCTTTCTCCCTCGAAACGCCGGGACAGTTAGCTGGTCTTTACGGATATTACAGTACGATCGCGACTGCCGAATTAGCGCTCAGCTATCCTACCAGGATTCAGTCATTTAAGCCATCAGACCTCCAGCGCCTAGCTCAACAATATCTCTCACCCCAACGCTATGCGGCTGTGGCGATCAAACCAGTCTGATGGTAAAGGGACAGAATATGAATATCTTTGATACCGGATAAATCTTGGTTTGTCCGGTGTTTTCTGTGTTTGGCCCGCACCCTAGGGGATAGATTTTGTTACATTTAGTATGATCGTGCATCAAGCTCTGCTCGGTCTGACAGCATACAAAATGCAAATGGAAAATAGCAAAATGGCGATCGATTCAGTTGACAGTTGACAGTTGACAGTTGACAGCACTTGACGAAGGAAGAAGATTGGAGTAATGAATAGTCTGATTTTAATTTCTCCCAATCAAGGTTCCGGCTTTCAACCAATTATTTCTGGTAATTACCAATTACCCATTACCAATTACCCATTACCGATTCCCCATTACCGATTCCCAATTACTAACTAAATTAATGATGAAAAATGAAATTCAGCGCACGGTTTTAGACAACGGTATGGTTGTCTTAGCATCAGAAAATCCAGCAGCAGATATTATTGCAGCTAGGATATTCCTGCGCGCCGGTAGCCGCTGCGTACAGCCGGAACAAGCAGGATTGTGTCACTTGCTGTCGGCGGTAATGACTAAGGGAACCGATCGCCTGTCTTCGCTAGAAATTGCCGAACGTGTAGAATCGGTAGGAGCGAGATTGAGTACCGACTCGACTACAGACTATTTTTTAGTGAGTTTGAAGACGGTTGTTGCCGATTTTCAGGACATTTTGGAGTTGGCTGCGGAATTGATGCGATCGCCCACTTTCCCGGAAGCTGAAGTCGAACTCGAACGCCGCATTGCGATATCGGCAATTCGATCGCAACAAGAACAACCATTTGCGATCGCCTTCGAGCAATTGCGACACGCCATGTATCAGGAACATCCCTATGCTTTCTCCACCTTGGGCACGGAAGCTACGATGTCAAAGCTCACCAGAAACGAGCTCGAACAGTTCCACAAAACCTATTTCCGTCCCGATAATGTGGTTATTTCGGTAGCCGGCAGAATATCTACCGAAGATGCGATCGCCCTGATCGATCGTACATTTGGTGACTGGAAAGCGCCTTTAACACCCCTCCCAACTTTAACCGTTCCCCCCCTCAAAGCCTCCCCGCAATCCGTGGCTAAGGCGCAAGATACCCAGCAATCAGTGATTATGCTGGGCTACCTCGCGCCCTCGGTCAAAAATCCCGACTATGCAGCGATTAAGTTACTGAATACCTATTTGGGTAACGGTTTGTCGAGTCGGTTGTTTGTGGAATTGCGGGAAAAGCGGGGCTTAGCTTACGATGTTTCGGCACTCTACGCGACGCGCCTGGACACGGCTCAGTTTGTAGCGTACATGGGTACAGCACCCGAAAATACGGTGACTGCTTTTGAAGGATTGCGTACAGAAGTCGATCGACTCGCCAACACCCAACTAAGCGAAGAAGAATTGCAAGCTTGCAAGAATAAAATGCTCGGTCAATATGCTTTAGGAAAACAAACCAATTCGCAAATTGCCCAAGTTTTAGGTTGGTACGAAATCCTGGAATTGGGAATTAAATTTGACGAGCAGTTTCAAGCAGAAATTGCGGCAGTTACTGCTGCTGAAGCTAGGGAAGCTGCTCACAAATACTTCGTCGAACCGTATATTTCTTTGGTGGGCCCGGAGGCGGCGATTACAGAGTTGGGCGTGGCTGCTGTTTGTTAAGGAGGAAATGGGCGATCGAACTTTTCACAAGTTCGATCGATCTAACCAGTTTGTCCATCTGATAGACTAAAGGAATTGATTGGGCTAAGTTGAGCTATGACCATTGCGATCGACCAACCAATACAACAGAAACCACTCAGCTTTGACGAGTTTATCGCCCGTTATGGTGGCGATAATCGCTATGAGCTGATCGATGGAGAGGTATTCGACTTGGAACCCACAGGCCCCCATGAGGAGGTTGCAGCCTTCATTACCACAAAAATATGTGTCCAGATCGACGGAACAGGCTTACCTTGGTTTGTCCTTCAGCGGGGACTATTGCGCCCTTCAAATATTGGTATGACAGCATTTCGACCTGATGTTGCAGTTGTCGATCGCGATGAACTTACTAAAGAACTGCTTTGGTCTGGTGAGTCGATTCTAACACTGGGCAGTTCGATTAAATTTGTGGCGGAAGTTGTTAGTAGTAACTGGCAAAATGACTATTCTCGTAAAGTCGAAGACTACGCAGTTTTAGGTATTCCTGAATATTGGATTGCGGACTACGCAGGATTAGGTGGTACTCAACACATTGGAAAGCCTAAAAAACCCACCCTTTCTATCTGCACTTTAGTGAATGGGGAATATCAAATTCAACAGATTCGGGGCAATCAGACCATCGTCTCTCTAACTTTCCCAGACTTAAAACTGACTGCTGAACAGGTTTTGATGGCTGGCAGGTAAAATCATTAAATGCCTTACCGCTTTTCCGGAGCTAAGCTGCCAATTGCCGCCACAAGCTTTGCATAAGCCTCTAGATCCACTGGCCTGTATTTGACTTTGGCGATCGCCGGATCGTTGCTAAGATAGTTGTTGTCTCTCCAGTTTTTTGATGGCCTGATTGGTCTCAGAACAAAGCCACCACCACAATTCGGACAAATATTTTTACCCAAAATGCTCTCCACACAGGTAGCGCAAAAAGTGCATTCATAGGTACAGATGCGTGCATCAAGCGAGTCTGGTGGCAACGCCTTGTTGCAATGCTCACAGGTTGGTCTGAGTTCGAGCATATTTTCTCCTATTTGTGACGGCTTTATAACTCTTTCTAGGAATATGTAACCGATGTTTCGCGTTGCGGTGTCATAGATGAAAAGGTTCCTTCACTATAAACGCAGAACAGGGGTGGACGGCGATCGTTTGGTTTCCAGCCGTTAGCAATACCATGCAAGATAGCTGTCCGAGCAAATTTGCTAGTGACGATCCAGGCTGCTTTGTGCAAATGGAACACATTACCGCCATCGGTTAAATGGAAACCGTTGATTGGCAACCACGGATAACGCATGATAACAATTAACTGCTCGCCAGATGAAACACTCCCTTGCAAAGTCAAGTAGTCGTCGTCAAAAGAAGGGCGGAAATGCCAACGGAATTCTTGCCCTTCAACATTGATGGTGCGGAAACCTTTTTTCTTCTTAGGGTAAGTCATAGCAACTGTTACCTCGAATGACGATCTTCGCCATAATTATATCAGATATGATATAATATGACACGGATATAGAGGACTAATGTTATGGATCAAGCGAAAAAGAAGCGTCTAGAAGATCGAGGCTGGAAAATCGGATCTGCCTCGGAATTCTTAGAACTTTCACCAGAGGAATCGACCTTAATTGAGATTAAGTTAGCCCTCAGTCTTAATCTCAATTAAGGTCGGCAAAAATTGATGACACAGGCAGAGTTAGCCGATAAAATCAACTCCAGTCAACCTCGTATTGCCAAGGCTGAAAATGGCGAAGATTCGGTTTCTATTGAACTGTTAATACGCGCAATCCTGGCAACAGGTGCAACGCCTCAAGATATAGGGAAAATTATTGCTCAAGCAGGATAGAAATGATGGCGCAGGTTTCGAGCATATAATTGACTATCGGTAATATCAGGTCGTGAGTTGATGACTCCTTCACTTTGCCAGTAAGCAACAAGTTCTGCTCCAGTTTTAGGTGGGTTACTCAGAACTTCTCTGATCGATAAAACACGTAGTATGTACTCAGATAAAGGTAGGTTTAGTCGTAAGGCTTCAGTAGATAGTTGACTTTCTAACTCCGGCGGTAACTCTAATTGAATGCTCATGTCTGCGTTCCTCATCGATCGAGATTCTCAATTGATCGTAGCTGATTTCATTATTATCCAAAATAATCCGACACAACACCACAACCAAAAAAAATTAGCCAGACTTAAATTGAACCTTTTCGGTTCCCGATCGGTCAAAATGAAGCAGACGCCCGATCGGTCTAAATTTATATGTACTTCCTAAAGCAGTTTCAGATTAAAAAAGGGCTGACTCCCTGGTTAAGCGGACTCCTCGCTGCCTCCCTACTCGCCGGAGTCGGCTACACAGCTTACAGCCAACTCACAGTCAAATCGAAACGCGAAAGCAGACGTAAGGAAAAAACCGTTGCTGTAGAAAGGGTGAATTTGCCGATCGCCATTTCCGCAAATGGCACAATAGTACCCGAAAGGAGTGTTAACGTCAGCCCCAAAACTTCAGGAGTGCTCAAAACTTTACTGGTTAAAGAAGGAGACACTGTTAAAACAGGGCAGATTCTCGCCCAAATGGATGACTCCAACCTGCAAGGACAATTGACTCAAAATCGCGGACAACTCGCCTCAGCCGAAGCCAACTTGCAAAAATTACTCAATGGTAATCGAGTCGAAGATATTGCAGTAGCAAAGGCTCAATTAGCTGAACAACAAGCCAGTTTGGAAAAATTACTTAACGGTAATCGCACTCAGGATATTGCCGCCGCCCAAGCCCAAGTAAATGAACAACAAGCAAACCTGCAAAAATTGCTCAATGGGAATCGCAGTCAAGATATTGCAGCAGCAAAGGCCCAATTAGCAGAACAACAAGCAACTCTTCAAAAATTGCTCAAGGGCAATCGCCCTGAAGATATTGCCCAAGCGCAAGCTAAACTTAGGGATGCTGAATATGCCAAAAAACAAGCAGAAGAAGACTTTCAAAGAAATCAGGAACTCTACACATCGGGGGCCATTTCTCTTCAAATTGTGAATACTTCTCGCACCGCGCGCGATCGAGCTCAAACTCAAGTCAGACAAGCTCAACAAGCTGTAGCTTTGTTGCAAGCTGGTTCGCGCCCGGAAGACATCGCTGCTGCGCGGGCCGCAGTTGAACAAAAACAGCAAGCTTTGGCGCTAATTCAAGCTGGTGCTCGCCCGGAAGATATTGCGGCTTCCGCAGCAGCAGTCGAGCAAAAACGGCAAGTTTTGGCAGGAGTGCGATCGGGGGCGCGATCCGAAGACATCGCCGCTTCCGAAGCCGCAGTGGAGCAAAAACAGCAAGCTTTGGCACTAATTCAAGGTGGTGCTCGGCCGGAAGAAATTGCGATCGCCCGGGCTCAAGTTCTCTCGGCTAAAGGTAGTCTTCAAACAGTCCAAGCGTTGATTAATGATACGAAAATTCGCGCTCCTTTCAGCGGTACTGTCACCCGCAAATATGCCGATCCAGGAGCTTTTGTGACACCGACAACAGCAGGTAGTGCGGTGACATCGGCAACTTCTTCTTCGATTTTGTCTTTAGCTTCAAAAAATCAGGTTGTGGCGAATGTGGCAGAAAGTAATATTGCTCAAATCCGCCTCGGCTTAAATGCGTCTATTCAAGCTGATGCTTATACGGGAAAGACTTTTACTGGGAAAGTTAATCAAATTTCACCTCAGTCAATTGTCCAGCAAAATGTTACCAGTTTTGAGGTAAAAGCTTCAATTCTTGATGATGCTAAAAAACTATTGCGATCGGGAATGAATGTGAATGTGGAGTTTAAGGCGGGTGAGTTGAAGGATGTTTTAGTTGTCCCGACTGCGGCGATTGTTCGTCAAAAAAAGGAAACGGGAGTGTTTGTGACTGGTGGTGAAGATGGGAAGCCTTTGTTTGTGCCGATTAAGACGGGGATGACGGTTGATGATAAGACGGAAGTGCGATCGGGCTTGAAGGGAAATGAAAAGGTTTTTATTAGTTTCCCCCCTGGCTTGCGGCCTAAATCTCAAACTCCATCATCGGGCGGAATTCCAGGTTTGCAGCCGGGTGGTGGAAGTCGTTTGCGTTAGATCGGATATTTTGCACTATTTGGAATAATCTTTTCTGGGCGGGCTAGAAGCCCACCCCACAAGCAGAAAATTGATCTATTGTGGAACAGGCATCTTGCCTGTTCATAAAAAGAGATATTTTGCACTATTTGCAATAATCTTTTCTGGGCGGGCTAGAAGCCCACCCCACAAGAAAATTGAATTTTTGTGGAACAGGCATCTTGCCTGTTCATGAAAAAGTACAAGATTTGAGTAGTAGAAATTTGCCCGCTCAATAACAAATAACAAATAACAAATAACCGATAACATGAAATTAAAAACTCCCCCAGTTATTAACAAAATCTCAAATGTTCAAATTATGTTCATGGCGACTGAGGCGCTGTGGAATAATAAGTTGCGTACCAGTTTGACGATGCTGGGCGTGATTATTGGCATATCTTCGGTGATTGCGATTACTTCGGTGGGCCAGGGAGTACAAAAGTCTACTGAGGAACAGTTGAAGGCTTTGGGTACTAATGTGCTGTTGGTTTTATCTGGTGCTTCGCGATCGGGCGGTGTTAGTCAGGGTAGTGGTTCTGCTTCTACTGTGACATGGGATGACGCTAGGGCGATCGGCAAACAAGCACCGGCAGTTAAGGCGATTTCGGCGTTTTTGCAGCGCCAAGTGCAAGTTGTTTATGGCGGACAAAATTCATCTACTTCTATATTAGGAACTGATTTAAATTACCCCGATGTGAAGAACATTCAACCTCAAGCAGGACGGTTTTTTAATGAGGATGAATTGAATGCTGCTGAACCAGTTGTTGTCCTTGGTTCTAAGGTGCGAGACGAGCTTTTTGGAGTTGGTGCTAATGCCCTATCAGCCGATGTTCGCATTCAGGGAGGGCGCTACAAGGTAATAGGAGTGATGGAACCCAAGGGTTCGGTAGGGGGTACGGATCAGGACGATCGCGTGTATATTCCCCTGAAAAATATGTCGGCTCGAATTGTGGGTAGAAATTCTTTGGCTGGAATTGCCATCTCTGGTTTTTGGTTACAAACTACGGGGGAATCGGATTTAGCTGATGCTCAATTTCAAGTAGAAAATATCATGCGTTTGCGCCACAATATCTATCCGCCACAACCGGATGATTTTCGAGTGATTAATCAAGTTGATATTGTGAATACTTTCAGCAATGTGGTAGGTTTGTTTACAGTGATGGTAGTAGCGATCGCCGGAATTTCGCTCGTAGTTGGCGGCATCGGGATTGCTAATATTATGTTGGTGTCAGTTGTGGAGCGCACTAAGGAAATCGGGATTCGCAAAGCTGTAGGTGCTACCAATGCAGCTATTTTGATTCAATTCATGGCTGAATCGATTTTAGTTTCGACTGTGGGCGGTACGGCTGGTATTGGGTTGGGAATTGCGATCGCCTTTGGGGCCGCGACAGCATTTAGTTTTCCGTTTGTAATTTCAGTATGGTCGATCGCAGCCGGTTTTGGACTATCCTTTACAGTAGGCTTATTGGCTGGAGTATTGCCGGCACGGAATGCCGCTCGCTTAGATCCGATCGCAGCTTTGCGGAATGATTGAAGTTAGTGGCGATGGTCTGTCATTGTGCTATTATTTCTACTACAATAATCCTCATTATGAAACCTGAGCGCATTGTTTCTGCTAAAGTTATTGACGATAATACCTTGATGGTTAAGTTTACTAATCTTGAAATCAAAAAATATGACATCTCTAAGTTATTAGAGAATCCGATGTTTGCGACGTTAGGTAATCCTAGATTTTTCAGAAACTTTAAAATTGAGCCTGGTGGTTATGCACTGGTTTGGAATGAAGATATCGATCTGAGTGAATATGAAATTTGGCAGAATGGAATTACTTGCACGGATGCGGAAATTGAGTGGTACATTGAATCTATTCATCATTTTGCTCTATGAACAACCAACCTAAATTAGACAAATACAAACAAGAAATCGCAGATTTGTACACCCGCAGAAGTCAAAGTTATGACAATAGCGATTGGCATTTGCAGATTGCTCAGCGTCTCGTTGAATACGGACGAGTGAGTCGCGGACAAACGGTTTTAGACATTGCAACGGGAACGGGTCATGTGGCGATCGCAGCCGCTCAAATTGTCGGTACTGAAGGTCTAGTTATTGGCGTAGATATTTCGCATGGAATGCTCGATGTAGCCAGAAAAAAAGCTCTCGAATTAAAGCTTAATAATACAGAATTTTTGCTAAGGGATGCCGAAAATATCGACTTACCACGTAATGTTTGCGATCGCATTTTTTGTGCCTCTGCCTTCATCTGGATGTCGGATCTGCACGTCGCCCTCACGCATTGGTACACATTCCTCAAACCAGGAGGAATAATTGGCTTTCATGCCTTTGCCGACACCGCTTTTGTAGGCGGAGTTGTGACGCAGCAAGTAGCCGAAAAATACGGCATTTCCTTCAATATGAGCAAACCCACAGGCACTGTTGAAAAATGCCACAAACTGCTCGAAAAAGCAGGATTTAAACAGATAGAAATTAAAATCGAACAAGACGGCAGCTATATCAGTTTAGAAAAAGCAAAAGCAATGTGGGCCGGAAATTCTCATCCCGCCCCTGGACAATATCCGCCGCCGTTATCAACACTTTCAACTGAGCAATTAGCACAAGCCAAGGCCGAATTTGAAGCAGAAATAGAAGCATTGCAAACCCAGCAAGGAATTTGGAACGATATCACCACTTTTTACGTATTCGGTCAAAAATAGCAGAACTATACTCATCCGCGTGCATCTGCGGTTACAAACTCCGAATCTGCCAGCAATGACAGATTCAGACAATTTAAGACACTCGATTTGATCGGACGCTTTTCATCCCAAAATACGATCGCAGAATAAAACTTAATTGCAGCCGATGAATTCAAAAGCTCAAAAGTTTGACGTGCAACTCCCTCATCGTCAAAACTTAGGAAGTAAACAGTATCATCAAAAACTACAGGTTTATTAGCGATTTCGCCGATTAACCTAAACTCCAATTTTTTATAAAGCCCGCCGATCGCAATTTTCCAAGGTTTGAAGGTATAATCGCCCACTCCAAAAATCGCAAATCTAGGGTTATTTTCATAAATTTTGCTTTTTCGATTATCTAGATATTGCCCGCGAGACTCCAGATATCGCCCCGTTTTAGGGGCAATTTTTTGGATATTTTCCGTTGATTCCCCGATATTTTTTTGAGTAATTAGCATATAGCGATCGGTAGCATTAATTCGATTTTGAGCAACACCAGATCCTTTAATCATGGGAAACAGATAAGTTTCCTCAATATCAGCAACTTCTCCCAATTTATTTACAAAATAATTGTCAATTTTCTTAAATTCCATTACACTAGAACAGTCATGCTTTACACCCGATCGCCATTTTGTCCCTGAATTCACAGCATATAAATCGCTCAATTTACTGAAAGCATCTATATCCTTAACTAGGAGATTGTTGTGATATCCAATTCGGTGACAGTCCGAAGTTTCTAAACTGCTAAATACATCACAGAAGTAGTTTCGCGAGTCAGCATCAAATTTGCAGACTAACAAACAAGCATCAACATTTGCATCAAAATATTTTTTAGCATCTATTGTGTAAGTTGCACATTCAGCGAGATTGAGTTTTTGACAGTGAAGGTAATTCAATAACTTTCTAGCAGTCGAAGTCTTGCAAAGCATCGCCAGATCAGCATCGCGGTTTTGCAGCCATTGCACCGCCTGAATCAGCATCCATTCTGAGATATCAAAGTTACTCTTACCTGTGAGAGCATCTAAGCCTTTGTGATTTTGAAAGTTGTTTTTTTTAGGTAAATTTTCGCTACCAAAAGTTCCTTGTTGTGAGTTTGTCACCCAAGGAAAATTGCCGAGTACAAGCAGTCTATCAGTGGATTGATTGATTAATAATTCCCAATCAAATTCAAAGAAATCTCCGTGCCAAATATCACATCTCTCATCCTGAAATAATTGGTTATTGAGTCTAATTTGTGTTAAGTAATTATGATTTATTTCAACCCCGATAATCTTGTCTGCGGATGGAAACGAAAGTGCAGCAGCTTGAATAAAATTACCGACACCGCACGTCGGCTCAATTATGGTGCGAGGATTGATATTAAGTTCTACTAATTTTCGACATACCATCTCGGCTAATGCCGGCGGTGTCTGAAAATCGCCATATTCTAGTTTTGTTTTGCGATCGTTGGAACTCATCAAGTTTGCATATAACTTTATTACTCCACCAGATTTATTCCTGCAAATTCACCCGCTCAACCACATCCAAAGGTAGTTCTAGCACCTCTGCAATTTGTTCGTCGCTCAATCCAAACTGCCGTAATTTACCAACAGCTTCAATCCTAGCTTTATTCTTAACGCGCTGAAAGTCAGAAGTTTGAGACTGACTTTCGTTTCCGGTAGCAACTGCTTGCTCAGAACTAACGTTTAGGCAGCCAATTATATTACTATTGATACTTCTAATACTTTTACTTCTATCGCCAAAAGAAATAGTCAGATTACCTTGGCGCTCAAGGACAGATTTAAGATTTTTTTTATCTACTGGTTCATCCAAGACATCAGATAACATTTGTAAAAGCTCATAACCGACATCCTTAGCGTGACCCGCTGAACAACCGCAATTTTCTGCAATATCGGGATACTTTTGACGCTTCAAAGTTCCTTCGATAATTCCGCGCTGCAAGTCATTGAGATGTTTACCTGTCTTGGCGTAGACAACTTTGTCCACAAATTGCAATACTTCGCGCACCTGCATTATTCGGGATGTGGGAGGACATCAGTTATTATAGCCGACTTTATCCGTCTTTTTCATTCTTTTTCCGTCGTTTACAAAAATTAAATAAAATCCGTCTTTTTCCGCTTTTCAATTGGTACAGCATGGTTAACAATAAAACTTGACTAAATTTAATCTAGAATTCTGTAATATGTTGTCTGCTGAAAAGCATAAATTTGAGTATAAGTATTTGCTTAAAAGGTTCGGTTCTATTGGGACAGTGGGTAGATGGATAAGAAAATATGTCGATAGGCACGGTTTTATAATTTTGCAGGGATTAGAATCCGAGTCTTACGATTTGAGTTCTGCAAAGCTCTTTTTGACAAAGCTTTCCTCTCATATTGGTACTTTAGTGCCTCACAATCTCGGTCAATCTGATTTTGTATGGGAAATCAAGCCTAAATCATCAATCTCTCAGATCGTAACTTTTTCCGAACATAACAAAGCTGCTCCATTACACACTGATTCTCAATACAGGAAGTTGCCTGAAAAATATATGGCGTTACTTGTTTTTCGTCAAGCTGAGTGTGCAGGAGGAGAAACTTTATTACTGGATTTTAACCTAGTTTTCAATGAATTAAAAAAAAGTTATTTGGGAAGACAGACGATCGAGTTTGCTTGTAAAACCAAATTTCCTATCGCAGTCCCAACTATATTTCAAACCCAAAATAAAACGGCATATATTTATTCAAGTTTGATTTCAGATATTCCCATGATTAGATACAGATATGACACTTTGAAGACCGGATTAGAATTAATTAAGCACAGCCATGTAAAAGATTTTGAGGAAAAGCTTCAAGTTTTTAATGATTTGATTCACACAAGTAGATATTGCTCTAGTTTGTTACTTAATAATGGAGAAGCAATTTTTGTAGATAACCATAGGATGTTACACGGTCGATCGCCATTTTTAGATTCAAACAGATTACTTCTGAGAATTCGCATGAATTAGTCAAAGACAAATACTTTTATTTCCCGATAAAAACAGCTACCATAAAAAAATGGAAAAGTATATTGAACAATATTCCAAAGTTGGTCAGGGAGCGTGGACAGCAAAAGCCTTCTATGATGAAGCAGTCACTTCTTTACTAAATCAACAGTTTGACAATCTTGAAGGTTTTCTGGAAATTTTCTATTTAATTTGCGGTGAATTTGGAGGTGAAGCAGCAGCGCGCAAACTTCAAAAAGCAGCTAATCTCCTGCTAAATTACGGTCAGCAGCAAGAGATGTCTGAGCGTTGTCTCAAAATTGCAGCAAGCATTCGATTTAATCCACAGGTAGCTAGTTGTATCGACTTGAATAATGTTGAAACAACAATGAATTCTCATCATACGATCTCCTCTAGAGTTGAAGAAATTTGTGAGTTTTTGGGTTGCTATAAAAATAATTTAAATGACAATTTGAAGAGGGAAGTTGAATCAGATACCATTCCAAGCGATTGGAGTTTACAAGTTTCTTCGTTGTACACAAGGGCGTATGATGAATGGTTTACGGAAGTAGCTGATAGATACCTCAAAGACTACTTACCAAGTCGCGAAACTTTATATGCTTCTCCAAAACTGAGAGTCGCTGACTGGAGTTCAGAGGTATGGCGGTGCTGGCGCTTCCTAGATTGTCCCACCTTAGTCGATCCAGGAATTTTTAGACCATCCCAGTTCTTTGTATGGCATATCATTCACGATTCTGTGCATATTTGGCAAATGCAAGCTTATGATAAAAAGTGGTCTAACATATTAGCTCCCAACGAGTTTTTGTTTCTTGAAGCACAAGCAATGTCTGTGGAAATAATATTATTAAACCTCATGAAAGAATCTTATATCGAGATTCCTCAGTGGTATCCTTCATCTCAAAAATCAATTATTATTCGACTTTTAATTGGCTTGCTTGAAAGAGAGATAAGATTAAATTTAGATTTAAAAGTACATCTTCATGGACAAAATTTTACAACATGGCTTGATGATATTTCAAGATTGACCAATCTCTCACCGGAATTTTTTCAAGGGCTTACTGCTGAGTTGCTTGGTATGCCTGGTTTTTGTGCAGCTTACACTGTAGTAACTGATAAATTTAAAAACTTATCTCATGAACAACGAAAGATGTTGTTGCAAAATTTTCCTCACATCACTTATGAATCTCTAGGAACTACTTACTTTCCTTAATCCCTTCCAGTATCTTCGTGTAAAAATTTGTACTCATCTGCGTAAATCAGCGTGCATCTGCGGTTTGAAAATCCAAATTAGCCAAAAAATAGAGGGCGAGTTTCACATAAAACTAAACTTTAAAAGTCAAATTTTATGCTCTAAACCCGCCCTCACAAAACTCCCTTAATAAGCGTCTTGCAATTCGTAAAAATCAGGCGAAATATAATCTTTCCGCAGCGGCCAGCCCACCCAATCTTCGTTCATCAAAATCCGTTTCAGATTCGGATGTCCTTCGTAGACGATGCCGTACATATCGTAGGATTCCCGCTCTTGGAAATCTGCTGCTTTCCAAATCCAGTAAACTGATGGAACTCTCGGATCTTCGCGGGGAATAAATACTTTGACGCGGACTTCTTCGGGGTGCGAAGCGTTGTCCGTCAATTTAGCCAAGTGGTAGACGCTGACTAAATCTTGTCCAGGGCCTTGGTCGTAGGCGCACTGGTACTGCATATAATTGAACCCGTAGGCGTACAGTGCTGTTGACATCGGAATTAGGAATTCTCGATCGACCTTTAAGATCTCCACACCCAAATTATCAGCAGCTAAAGCCTCGTGATCGAAGCCATTCTGAGTCAACCACTGAGAAACCTTCCCAGCTTCAACAATCGCAGATTCTGTCTCAGCCACGTTGTACCTCCTGTTTTTGTCCTGCAAGCAGGGCGGGCGGTACGGGCATTCCCATTGCTTCCGTCAACTCCTTCGGTGGGGCTATCCGCCCGGGAATTGACAAATATTTGCCATCCAAAATGTCGTCTACTACTTTCATTTTGTGGGGTCTGGTGTAGTAGCGGTGAGTCGGTAACAAGTTAGCCCTTTCTTGCATTGAGTCGTTGGCGATTTTTTTCCGCAGTTTGATAATTGCGTCAATAATCGCTTCGGGACGCGGGGGACAGCCGGGGATGTACACATCTACGGGGATAAGTTTGTCAACGCCTCTGACTGCTGTGGGGGAGTCTACGCTGAACATTCCACCGGTGATCGTGCACGCGCCCATGGCGATCACGTACTTGGGTTCGGGCATTTGTTCGTACAGCCGCACCAAGATGGGGGCGTACTTCATGGTAATTGTACCTGCGGTGATTAACAGGTCAGCTTGTCTGGGGCTCGATCGCGGTACTAAGCCGAATCTGTCGAAGTCAAAGCGCGAACCAATCAAAGCTGCAAATTCGATGAAGCAGCAAGCCGTGCCGTAAAGCAACGGCCACAGGCTGGAAAGTCTCGCCCAGTTATAGATGTCATCAACCGTGGTTAGGATGACGTTCTCTGATAATTCGGATGTGACTTGCGGCCGCTCTGCCGGATTGACAATTAGGGATTTTTGTGATGTATCAGAACTTAAGACCATTCTAAGGCTCCTTTGCGCCATGCATATACAAGAGCAATAACGAGGATCGTGATGAAAAACAAGGCTTCGATGAAAGCCAAGAGTCCTAGCTGGTTGAAAGCAACCGCCCAAGGGTAGAGGAATACGGTCTCTACGTCGAAGATGACGAAGACCAGGGCGAACATATAATATCGGATGTTGAACTGAATCCAGGCTCCGCCGATCGGCTCAACGCCAGATTCGTAGGTAGTGCGTCGGTCGTAGGGACGACTTTTGGGCCGCAGTACCTTAGACGCCGTGAGGGCGAGGATAGGCACTAGGCTCGAAATTAACAGGAAGCCTAAAAAATACTCGTAGCCGCTAAGTGCAAACACGGTGAATAATTACTGCCTCTGTGAAAGGGTTATTTGACATACTCCCCAACCTAAAGGCATGGGGATTGTGGATTTAAACAGCAAAAGCAAGCACGGCTTGTCTCATATTGCCTAGCACGATAGTTGATGCCCCAACTTATTTGAGATTTTTTGGATTTATACAGTTGAGACCGGATTTTTACATCTCGCGAATCAACAATACATAAATACATAACTTATCATAAAAGCCGTCCGATCGGGACACGGGGCTTTAGGCCCAATTTTTCGGTAACAGAAATTACTGGTCGATCGAGATTAATTGTCCATCTTCTGCAATAATTTTTAATGTATATTTTAATAAAACCGCAATCTCAGGATTGGGTAAACGATATTCTAACTGCCTGTGGAAGACGGGCGGCTGCCTGTGGACGCTGAGTAAGACCATCATCGACGCTTTGTGTCGAACACCCTTGTGGTGTCCCTAACGTGGTATCGGCGGTTGAGACGGGAAACCTCGAAGACGAATAAGACCGTCCTAATCTGAGTGTTGGTTGGCAGCCCCAACTATAACGAAGCTTAGTTGAGGTACTTCACCAACAAAATGGGTCTGAAGCCCCGTCCTTCTAGGACGGCTTCGCGTTAGAAGATCTAGAAAGGCAAGTAAGAACAACCATCTACGTGTTGAAACAATATCAAAAGGTGTAACTCCTGATTTAGCTCGCCTCGACTCGATCGTAGCGAGAGTTAAACAAGCAATAGTGAATTGTTGAGCGTACCTAACTGGCGGGCGTGATGGACTCTGAAAGTATAAAAAGATCAAAGTAAGCGCAATTGCAATACTTCTGGTGTTAGTAGTTGTTTTGAGCGTGTAGAGGCGATTTGTCAGCGCCTTTAAGACTCAAATTGTGGTCTTAAGAATCTCCGTGGCTAAAGCCCGGAGAGTGTCAACTGACCTACTCTTTTTGGAACTATGAGCGATCGAGCCACTGAGACTAAGACCCTCGATCGGCACGAGTGCCGCGCCTGCGGCTACGTCTACGATCCGAAAAAAGGGAATCCTAAAAATGACATTGCCCCTGGCACGGCTTTTGAAGATTTGCCCGCTACTTGGGTTTGTCCCGTTTGCGCGGGCCGCAAGTCGGTCTTTCAAAATCTGGGTCAGATGGAAGGAGTATCGGGATTTAAAGCAAATCAGCGCTACGGTGTCGGCGTCAACGGCATGACCGAAGGTCAAAAAAGTTTGCTGATTTTTGGCGGCTTGGTCGTTGGTTTCTTGTTGTTACTTAGTATGTATGGTTTGCAGTAAAACGATTGTGAGATTTTGGCAACGAATTGTAATGTTATTGGCGGCTGCACTCATCTGTACGAGTTGCAGCACGATCGGTTCTGTGAGTTACAACCCTTGGCAAGTGATTTCCTTGCCAACAGAAGCTAATTTACAGGATATTGCCTTTACGGGAAATGCCCAGCACGGCTGGGTTGTTGGTTCTGAGGCGACTCTGTTTGAAACGATCGACGGCGGGACTAACTGGAAGCCAGTAGCACTGGATATAGACGAGCCGAGATCGCGTTTTGCGTCGGTGAGTTTTTCCGGTTCCGAAGGCTGGATTGTCGGTCAGCCTTCGGTTTTGCTCCACACAGAAGATGAGGGCAAGTCTTGGACGCGGATTGCTTTAAGCTCTCAGTTACCAGGTTCTCCGAGTACGATCGCCGCTATTGGCCCAAATACGGCTGATATGACGACGGATGTCGGGGCGATTTACCGGACTTCTGACGGTGGCAAAAATTGGAAAGCGATCGTGCAAGATTCTTTTGGGGTAGTTCGCAATATCAACCGCTCGGAAGACGGGCAGTATGTTGCGGTATCCTCGAAAGGTAATTTCTACTCCGTGTGGAGACCAGGACAACAAGCTTGGGAACCCCACAACCGCAATAGTTCTCGCCGCTTGCAAAACATGGGCTTTACCAAGGACGGGCGTTTGTGGATGCTCGCCCGCGGCGGTCAGATTCAGTTTAGCGATCCGTCCAATCCTGAAGGTTGGGGAAAACCGTTTTTTCCCGATCGCAAAGCGAGTTGGGGTTTGCTAGACATGGCTTACCGGACTGATAATGAAGTTTGGG
Source organism: Microcoleus sp. PH2017_28_MFU_U_A (assembly GCF_020738035.1). NCBI lineage: Bacteria > Bacillati > Cyanobacteriota > Cyanophyceae > Oscillatoriales > Microcoleaceae > Microcoleus > Microcoleus sp. PH2017_28_MFU_U_A. Next base: position 9,621 of record NZ_JAEQCX010000031.1, on the reverse strand, counting down.
TAGCCGGCGGCGGCGGCAATTTGCTGTGCAGTTTGGATGGCGGGAAAACTTGGCAAAAAGACCGTGAAGTTGAGGACGTTCCTGCTAATTTTTACAGGATTGTCTTTATGGGCCCCGATCGCGGATTCGTGATTGGTGCGAGCGGTACTCTACTTAAATATCAAGGTTCAGCGCAAGCTGCTTGATAGTAGAATAGTAATAGAGATTGTCTGTCGATTTGTTGTTGAAAGGAGGATTCTAAATGGCCGGTACAACTGGAGAACGTCCGTTTGGGGACATTATTACAAGCATCCGTTATTGGGTAATTCACAGCCTCACCATTCCAGCTTTGTTTATTGCTGGATGGCTGTTTGTGCAAACTGGTTTGGCTTACGATGCTTTCGGAACTCCTCGCCCTAACCAGTATTTCACAGAGCAGCGCGAAGAAGTTCCGATTATCTCGGATCGCTTTGAAGCTAAGAAACAAGTAGATCAGTTCATTGGCAAGTAATTTTACAAGGATTTGGAAAAATGACGAGCAGAACGCCAAACAATGAGCCAATTTCGTATCCGATTTTTACGGTACGCTGGTTGGCCGTTCATACTTTAGGTGTCCCAACGATTTTCTTTTTGGGCGCGATCGCAGCAATGCAATTTATTCAACGATAGGAGTTTATAATGCCTGAACGCGCCCCTAATCCCAACGAGCAGCCAGTCGAGTTAAACCGGACTTCTCTTTATTTGGGTTTATTGCTGATTTTTGTGTTGGGGATTTTGTTCTCCAGTTATTTCTTTAACTAACTGGTGGTTCAGTTCAATCTCTGTGATTCAATCCAATTTGTTTAGCTGTGAATTAGTGAGGTGATCGCTATGTTTAGTGAAAGTGGCAGAATTCCTTTGTGGCTGGTAGCTACTGTCGCAGGTCTCGGTGCTCTGAGCATTTTGAGCCTTTTCTTCTACGGTGCTTATGCCGGTTTGGGTTCTTCGATGTAAGGACAATATTGCGTATTTTACGCCTAAAACCTCCCTTGAAAAAGGGGGGTTTTAATTAATTCAGTCTTAGACGCAACCGTCACACTAAATAAAGGTACGTAGTTGCGCTCTTTGCGCTCTTATCGCAATCCTCGCAGGATTTTCATGAGTACCTGTAGGGACTTAGGTCAAGCCGTGTCCCTGATTGATTTAGGCGAAATCACATTTATGTTCGCCGCCCGTGATAATGATTTAGGATGGCTATATATATTAAGATCGGAGCGCAAAGAGCGCAACTACGTACCTAAGAATTAGCCTCGATCGAGGTCGATCAAACAATCCGAACAATTGTTTTGTAGCAAAAGTTTTGATAAATGATATAAATCGAGGATAAATGTTAGATAAACAGTTCATTGTTTAGGAAATTTATAATATTTTGCTGGGAATCGCTAGTAGGACTAAAGTCCGAACGATCGAACATTTTTAATTTTAGGTAATTGACAGGACACGGTATAAATCTAAAATCTAAAATCTAAAATCTAAAATCTAACATCGACGGTCGATCGCCCAAAGTATGGGACAGATCCTGAAAATAGCCAAAAGTTGCGAGTAGAATGATTCAAGAGCCGATCGCTCGATCGTAGTCCATAGCGAAATATGACCCCACCGCAGCCGCCCCGCAAACCTCAAACCGTCTTGGGTGCGATTACCCAAGCAGTCCAGACAATTGCCAAGGTTAATTTTAACCAGCTAGCCCTGAAACCAAATGCCAAAGTACCCGAACTGTGGGTACAGGATGCAGGTGCGGCTAAAGCTGAGGTTTATCCGCTATTGGGCGATCGATATCTGTTAGGTCGATCGTCCAAAGCTTCAGATATTGTAGTTCGCAATCCCGTTGTCAGTCACGTACACCTATCCCTGTCGCGGGATACTCGACGGCGAACACCTTTTGTAATTAAAGACGAAGACTCTACCAACGGCATTTACAGAGGGAAAAGACGAATTAAAAGTATGTCCCTCCGTCACGGAGACGTGTTCACATTAGGGCCGCCGGAACTCGCCGCCGCCGTCAGAGTTCAGTACGTAGATCCGCCACCTTGGTATTTAGAATTTTTGCGTTACAGCTTTTACGGTGTTAGCGGAATCACCACTCTGATAGCTATTTTGGTTGGTGTTGAATCGACCAAGTTTCAAGTGCGGCCTCTACCGAGAAGTATCAACGGCCCTGTGATTGTTTACGCCCGCGACGGACAAACTCCGCTGCGTCCCCCTCAGAATAACGCTCACTTAGAATTGAAGCAATTGCAGGATTTTTCGCCTTATTTATCCAAGGCGGTACTTGCTTCGGAAGACAGCCGCTACAATTGGCATTTGGGCGTAGATCCGATCGGCGTTTTGCGGGCGCTGTTGACCAATGTGCGCGGGGGAGGAATTCGCGAAGGCGGTAGCACTCTGACGCAGCAGTTAGCGCGGAGTTTGTTTCGAGATTATGTAGGTACTCAAGATTCGGGCGGACGCAAATTCCGGGAAGCAGTAGTTGCTTTGAAACTAGAGAGTTATTACAGCAAAGATGAGCTGTTGCTGACTTATTTAAATCGCGTGTTTTTGGGAATTGACCTCTACGGTTTTGAGGATGCGTCTCGATTTTATTTTGCCAAGTCGGCGAAGGATTTGACTTTGTCTGAGGCGGCGACTTTGGCGGGGATTTTGCCTGGGCCAAACAGTTTTAATCCGATTCAAAATTATCAGTTGGCGGTGCAGTATCGCGATCGAGTAATCGAACGGATGCGAGCCATGGGGACGGTTTCTCAGGAAGAAGCCGATCGCGCGAGGCGATCGCGAATTGACATCAATCCCAAAGCCCGCCAATACCTGCAAAGTACGATCGCGCCTTATTTCTACAATTATGTATTTGACGAATTGGAGTTTTTGTTGGGGGAGCAGTTAGCCAGAGAAGGCAATTTTATTGTAGAAACAGGCTTAAATCCAGGTCTGCAAAAAGTAGCTGAATCTTCCCTCAAAAATGCCGTAGAAAATGCCGGAGCGAATGCAGGTTTTTCTCAAGGAGCTGTAGTAACTCTCAATTCTACAACCGGGGAAGTCTTAGCATTAGTTGGGGGTGTAGATTACTTGCAAAGTCAGTTTAATCGGGCTACCCAAGCATTGAGACAGCCCGGTTCTACATTTAAGATTTTCACCTATGCCGCCGCCCTAGAACGCGGAATCCCACCCAGTAAGACTTATTCTTGCGAGCCGCTTTCTTGGGGAGGACAAAGTTACAATGGCTGCGCCAGAACCAGCGGTAGCACTGATATGTATCGGGGTTTAGCACAGTCGGAAAATCCCATTGCTTTGAGAGTCGCGCAAGATGTCGGTTTAGACAATGTAGTGGGCATGGCCAGACGTTTGGGGATTACATCTCCCCTGCGTTCTTCCCCCGGTTTAGTGTTAGGTGAAAGTGAAGTTAACGTATTGCAATTAACGGGTGCGTTCGGGGTTTTGGCGAACCGGGGTTTGGGGAATCGCCCCCACGTAATCAAGCGAATTATTGACAGCAGCGACTGCAAAGATCGAAATGATTTTAAAAGTTGTCGGGTGATTTATGACTATCAAAAAGATGGCGTTGCCAATCGACAGTTAGTTTCTGAAGGCGTCGCGGATACGATGACTGATATGCTGCAAGGAGTTGTTCGGGGAGGTACGGGTAGCAGTGCTGCTTTGGGCTTGGGAGAAGCTGGAAAAACAGGCACGACTAATGATAATAAAGATTTGTGGTTTGTCGGTTATATTCCCAGCCAGCAACTGGTGACAGGAGTTTGGTTGGGAAATGATGATAATTCTCCGACTGGCGGAGGTAGTGCAAATGCGGCTCAGTTGTGGGGGGAATATATGCGGCAGGTAGCACGTTGAACATAGGTTTGTAGAAAAGACACGGCGGTTAAAACCGCGTCTACACAGACAAAACCCGCCTCCGCGGGTTGAAGACAAAGATTGTTAAATTTAATTTGTTTTGTTCAGTCTGCGGAGGCAGAAATCGTTTGTGTAGGTGCGGTTTCAACCACCGTCTGATGTGGCCGACAGCCAGACAATATAGAGTGCAAATTAACGACATTTCCGATTACGGCGATCGCAGGTGCGGAAAATCCAGTCGCCTCAACTTGCTCTACAATTGTACTCAAAGTGCCAATCAATTCCTCTTGTTCCGGCCGCGTTCCCCAGCGCACTAAGGCTACGGGCGTTTCTGCGCTCAATTCGGCTGCTGTTAACTGGCCGATGATATAAGGCAAATTGTGGATTCCCATGTATACTACAATAGTTTCGGAGCCGCGGGCGATCGCCTGCCAATTAACCTCCGGCCGATATTTTCCCGCCGATTCGTGGCCGGTGACAAAAGTGACTGACGAACTGTACGATCGATGTGTTAACGGAATTCCCGCATAAGCCGGGGCCGCAATTCCCGAAGTGACACCGGGTACAACTTCTACCGAGACTCCAGCTTTTACCAAATCTTCCATTTCTTCGCCGCCGCGCCCAAAAATAAACGGATCGCCGCCTTTGAGACGAACTACGATCGCATTATCTTGAGCTTTGTCTATCATTAACTGAGTAGTTTCGTCCTGCATTAACGAGTGACGGCCTTTGCGTTTCCCGGCATCAATTCGTTCTGCTTGGGGGTTGATGACTGCCAAAATTTGAGGGCTGACTAAAGCGTCGTAAATCACCACATCCGCGCACTCTAACAGCGCTTTTCCCTTCAAAGTCATCAAACCCGGATCTCCGGGGCCTGCACCTACTAAATACACTTTACCTAAAGACATTTTTCTTGCTTCCTTGACCTCTTCTGTGTCTTTGCGATTCATTTTTGAATTAAATCCCGAATTAAGTCTGCTAATTCTACACTGGCGCCTAGAGGATTTGCGAGATGAAGTTCTGCCGTGGGAAATTGCTGCTGTAGCTGCTCGACATTTTTGGCGATCGCATCTGTAATTCCTCCATTAAATAAGAAGTATGGCACAATTCCTATTTGCTGATGTCCACCGCGAACCAAACTGTCAATTCGTGCTTCCAAACTCGGCTTTACCGACCAATAAGCAGTCTCTGCGCCGAGTTGGCTGGCGATTTGTTCAAATGTCGAGTTACCTCCGGGGCGGCGGCTGCCGTGAGATAGTACAATCCATTTTGGGGATAGCAAATTGGGGACAAAAGCTAGCTCTTGCATCTGAGTTTTGAGCAAGTTTGTTAAGCCTGCTACTTGGGAACCTAAATGCGGGCGCACTTCTATGTTTAACCGGGAACCAAAAGTTTTCTGGGCAATTTCCACCTCTGCCGGTATGTCGTCGGCGACGTGCACTCCCGGTAATAAAAATACGGGCAGGATTTGCAATTGAGTCAGTCCGAGGGAGAGGGTACGTTCGCCAAAACTGCAAATTTGTTCGTGGAGTGGCGCGGGGCCGAGTTCTAGGGTGGCGGTGGCGACTGCGGGGAAGGAGTGGGCCAAATTATCAGACAGCAGTTGAGCCAGGTTTTCCAAAGCTACTTGCGGTCTGGGGTCACGGCTGCCGTGAGAAACTAATAGGTAAGTCGATCGCAATTTCAATAGGGATTTGATGTTAATGGTCGATCGGGATGTTGAATAATTCTAACATCAGGGAGCCGCAACTCCTAAAAAAAACCGAACGCCGAAATCCCCGACTTCTTTAAGAAGTCGGGGATAACAGTTGCCGAATATTCTGATTAACCTTGAGGAGTAGGCTCGGCGACGTACTTGAAAGTAGGTTCAGAGTTCAAAGCAGTTGGTTGGTCTTTGCCATCACTAGACAAATTAAAGAACAAATCTACTGTTGAATCTGGCGCGATATTTCCGAAGAACGGATCGGTAAGTTTGCCCATCGCTTCCAAAGCTTTCATGAACATTTGAGTGTGGGAAATTTCCCGAGTCAGCAAGAAGTGCAGCGTCTTTTTCGTTCCCGCATCCGGCGCTAGTTCAATCAATGCTTCGTAGGTTTGGCGAGCTCCTGCTTCCGCACCGATATTAGCGCGCAAATCGCGGACAACATCGCCGCCTTCGTTGACGTAAGCAGCACTCCAAGCTTGACCTTGGCTATCCAACAAGTGCGGGCCTACACCTCTGACTGCAAACAAAGTGCTTTTGTAAGCTTCTGTTTGGTCAACGTTTTTGGTGTGAGCTTCGATCAGTTTGCCAACCATTTCTAAGTGGCTGAATTCTTCGATCGCAATATCTTGGAGCATATCCTTAATCTCTGCATTTTCACAGTGAAAGGACTGCACCCAGTATTGCAAAGCTGCTGTCAGTTCTCCGGTTGCTCCGCCAAACTGTTCTAGCAGCAGTTGGGCAAAACGGGGGTTGGCTTCGTCTACTGTTACCGCAGACATTAGTGGCTTTTTGTGAAAAAACATCGATCGATACCTCTCTTTAGTTCGGTTGCAGACTTGTATCTGTGTTTATGCTTCAGAATATATTGTGCGACAAGCGATCGCACTGAACCTCGCTCGTTGGATACATCTAGCGGGAGCCATTGCTCTGCTTTCAGGTAGAGTTAAGTTATTGGGCATCGGGAATTGGGCATCGGGAATTGGGCAAACAGGGCAGTGGCCAAACAGGTCATTGGGCATTAGTCATTAGTCATTAGTGCTGTCCCTGCTCGCGAACGCTATTAGTCATTAGTTATTGGTTATTAATTATTGCGAAATATTCAAAAATAACAAATAACAAATAACAAATAACAAATATCAATAGTCAATTGTTGTTGCATTCGGTTAGCTTTGCTGACAAGGCATCGAGGTGTCGCAGCCACTGAATGCCGCCTACCCAACTGCGAGATGGCAGGTGTCCGATTGGTGCTTGCTGAGTAAATTTAAGTTGTCCCGAAGCAGTAGCAGAATTGTAGGTTTGCCAGTTTACCCGATCGCAAAATCTGACATAATCTCCCTTGACGCTTTCATAGATTTCCTTTTGGACGCTGAAGCCAAACCGACCTTGACTGTAGTGCAGCCACAGGCGATCGACTATTTGCAAATCTTCGCATGGTAACTTGTAAATTTGGCTGATTTCTAGCTGAATTCCCGGTGTCAGCGATAGAGATTGACACATCACGGCCCAAGTTTCGCGATCGGCTTCTTTCCACTTTTTAGTTGACAAACAATCCCGCAGTTTGGTATAATCAACTCCCGCTGCTGAAATCATGGTAGAATCGAGATTTGAAATCCTTGATAAGGACAAAGTTTCTGCGGAATTGGCGGTAGTTTTGGTCGGTGAAATCGGAGGCTCAGAAGTTGGCAGGGCTTTGAAATAAGGCGAGTTGTCGGTATTAATGAGAGTTTGGGCGATCGGCTTTTTCGGCACAACCAAATTTTGCTGGCGAATATCTAAAACTGCATTGATATCTTGCAAAACTTCCGCCGCAAAACTGTAGCGCTGACAAAGATGAGTTTGTAGCAATTTATCTAAAATCTCACCTAACTCGGCGCTAATACTCGTGCCTTTGGGGAGAAACTCGCGCCACCACCAGCGCTCGGTTTTACAGTCGTACATATCCAACGGCGGAACTTGCGTCATCAGGCGAATGCAAGTAACACCTAAACTGTAAAGGTCGCTAGCAGGAAATACTTTACCGCGCATTTGTTCGGGAGCTATATAATCTTGACTCCCGATCAGCGTTGCTGAACGGAGTATAGCTGAATCAGTCAGCAGTTTGGCAATGCCGAAATCGATCAATACGAGTTTGTTGTCCGACTGGCGGCGGATAATATTTTCAGGTTTGATGTCGCGGTGAATGACGCGGTTGTCGTGGATGAATTGCAGCACGGGTAATAAGTCTTGCAGCAGTTGCCAAATTTGATTTTCATCGCAGACACTTTGGTCTAATTCTTCTTTGAGAGTCGGCCCGTCTATAAACTCTTGAACTAAATAAATATGACCTTCTTGTTCAAATGCAGCTAATAAAGTGGGAATTTGCGCGTGTTTTCCCAGTTCGTCTAAACGGACTGCTTCTTGGTGGAATAATTCAAGGGCTTTGTTGAAAATTACTGGATCGCGATCGCGAAAATAAAATTGCTTGATGGCACAGCGCGGTTGCGAGGGGATGTCTTCATCAATGGCGAGGAAAGTTTTGCCAAATCCACCTCTTCCTAAGAGTTTAATCGGGCGATACCGCTGTCTCAACAATAGGTTAAAGCCGCAGTTCAAGCAAAGTTTTTCTGTGAGTGAATTTTCGGGATTTTGACATTCTGGGTTAATACAGTAGCTCATAGGGATTTGAGATTTTATATTTGAGATTTTGGATTGTGAAGAAGTTTTTTAAATGCACCGCTTTCATAGTCTCCTTGCTTCGCGGGGCGAAGGAAGAGAGATAAGAGAAGAAAATTAGTTGACAATAGACGCACACATGGATATAAGGCTATTCTATTCCGCTGGGCCCGATCGCGATGTTATACAATGTGCACGGCGCCCCAAGCTGACACAGATCCGGGCGCGCGACAGCTTGCTGCGCGGGCGTTTCATTTACATTCCGAGACGCAACTGGCACATTAACCAAAGGTATGCGGTTGCGCTGTCTTCACTCTTGGCGCCACAATCTACCTCAAAAAATCTTTAACTATTGTCACACTTGCGTCGAGGACTTATCTCATGTCCGGTAATGAAAGTCCGCACTACGAACCAATTTTATTGTGCGATCGCCCAAATCGAAAATTGTGCTAAACTCACACTGTGCGCGGAATTTCAGGCACAATTGATGCTATCCACCAATCACCGGACATAACTAGACAACCAGTACCTAAAGGTGAAGAGATAGCCAGCCTCAGTTACAACTACGTTTTGAGGGTGATGACACCTACAGGTACTTTCCAGCCTGTGGCTCTGTCGTCAATTAAAGAAGTGCGGTTGACTCAACAAGCCCTGAAAACATTGGCGAGGAAAACATTACCCGAGCAATCGGAGGACGATTATGTCTAATTTTGTCTTCGTTTTAGACACCAACAAACAACCGTTAGATCCTGTAACTCCAGGTCTTGCCAGACGGATATTAACTCAAGGTAAAGCAGCAGTTTACAGACGTTATCCGTTCACAATAATCCTAAAGTATTCCTGTGAAAAACCGCTTACCAAATCGCACGAAATTAAGCTCGATCCCGGCTCGAAAACCACAGGATTAGCCGTATTGGAAGGTGACAAAGTTATCTGGGCAGCCGAGTTAGTTCATCGGGGAAATCACATCACTGGTGACTTAGCATCCCGAGCCGCAATCCGTCGCAACCGCAGGAATCGCAAGACTAGATACCGTCATCTCAATCGTACTCGCACTCCCGGATGGTTGCCACCGAGTTTAGCTTCAAGAGTATCGAATATTGTGACTTGGGTGAATCGATTGCGACGGTATGTTCCCGTAACAGCTATATCTCAAGAGTTAGTTAAATTCGACACCCAAGCAATGCAATTTCCGGAAATATCAGGAATTGAATATACTCAAGGCGAACTAGCAGGTTATGAAATCCGACAATATTTGTTAGAAAAATGGGGCAGGAAATGTGCTTACTGCGACATCAAGAATGCGCCTTTAGAAGTCGAACACATTCACGCCAAATCGAAAGGAGGAAGTTCGCGGGTGTCGAATCTGACTCTGGCCTGTAGAAACTGCAATCTGGCTAAAG